>DASZXE010000104.1:0-2666 GCA_035546475.1 Kofleriaceae bacterium | reverse complement strand
GGGCGCGCCGCGCCTCGGCCTCGCCGCTCGCCGGCCCGAAGCCGCGCACCGCGTCGGCGAAGCGGGCGATCGCCAGCAGCCGGGTCGCCAGCGGCCACGCGCGATCGGCGAGCGCGCGATCGACCGCGTCGCGCAGGGCCGGGCCGATCGCGACCCACGGCCGCGCCGCGTCGCCGGGCGCGATCCGCGTGTGCGCCGGCAGCGCCAGCACCGGCGTCACCGGCAGCTCGACGACGTCGTGGGCATCGCCGGCGAGGAGCGCGAGCCGCGCGACCTCGGGGCAGGCGAGGGTGGCGGTCGCCTCGCGCCGGCCGCCCGCCTCCTGCACGACCCGCGGGAACAGCGCGCAGGTGGCCGGCAGCGCCTCCTCGCCGAGCTCGCGCTGGATCGCGCACAGCCGGTCGGCGCCGAGCTGGCCGCAGTGGCCGTCGTCGATCATCCGCAGCCGCGGCCGGCCCGCGTCGAGGATCGCCGCCGCGCGCGCCTCCCCGAGCCGCGCCTCCCACAGCGCGATCGTGTGCTCGTCGACCGACACGTTCCAGCCCTGGCAGCAGGTGTCCTCGCACGCCTCCGCGAGGCAGCGGAACCGCGCCAGGTAGCGCGGCGCGAACACGCGGTCGCCCCGGGATGCGGCCATCGAGACCGAGTGTATCCTCCGCGCATGCACAAGCCGAGTCGAGTCCTGGGAGTGCTGGTCGCCGTCGCAGCCGTGGGTTGCGGTGGCTCCTCGAAGCCGAAGCCCACCACGCCCGCGCCCGCGCCCGCGCCCACCCCGGCGCCCGCCCCGGTCGCCACCGAGCCGCCGCCGCCGGCCCTGCCGCCGATCCCGACCACGGCCGCGCCGGCGCCCGCCGAGCTGATCGCGACCGCGAGCTCGCCGGCGCCCGCCTCGGTGATCCCGCTGCTCGCCGACTACGTCGACCACGTGCAGCCGGGCGCCGGCGCGCAGGTGACCGTCGCCAACCTGGTCGAGGCCGCCGCCCGCGACGGGCTCGACCTGCACGGCGTCGACCTCGGCAAGCCGGTGCGCTTCCTCGTGCTCGACCCGTCGCGCTTCCACCAGCCGTTCATCGCGGTGGTCGGCGTCGCCGACGAGAAGGTGCTCGCCGCCCAGGTCGCCGGCCACGGCGCCCGCTACGAGACGCGCAACGGCTTCGCCGCCATCGGCGACTTCACGGCGCTGTCGGAGGCCGGCGGCTACGCGCTGACGACGCTGCTCGACGCGCCGCTCGCGCCGCAGCCGACGCTCGACCTCGACGTCAAGTACCTGATGCTCCACTACGGCACGATGCTCGACCAGATCGCGGAGGCGGCGTCGGCGGCGCAGCCGGCCGACGAGCAGGAGATGATGAAGAACATCATCGGCCTCTACCTGTCGCTCTTCCGCCAGATCGATCACGCGCGCTTCTCGGCCGAGATCGACGGCAACACCGCGACCGCCATGGTCCACCTGCAGCCGCTCGCCGGCAGCGGCCTGGCCGGCTTCATCGGCAAGCAGCAGCCGTCGACGTTCGAGGTGCTCGAGAAGCTGCCGGCGGGCGCGATGGGCTTCGGCGGGCGGATGGACCTGCGCGACACGCTCGAGCCGTTCCTCGCCGCCGCCCAGCCGATGATGACGAAGGTCTACGGCGAGGAGATGGGCAAGCTGATGAGCATGAGCCAGCGCTGGATCGCGCTCGTCACCGGCGAGAACGGCATCACCGCCGAGGTCTCGCCCGGCAAGATCGAGCTCGCCGGCCTGTTCGACGTCGACGATCCGAAGCCGCTGCGCGCGCTGTGGAGCGACATGCTGGCGGCGCTCACCAAGGCGAAGGTCGCCGGCATCAAGATCGCGACCAGGCCGATGACGTACGGCGGCACCAAGCTGACCACGATCGACATCACGCTCGGCAAGGACGCGACGCCCGAGCAGAAGACCGCGTTCGAGCAGTTCGGCGGCAAGCTGTCGTACGTCTTCGGCGTCGGCGACAAGGCCAGCGTCTTCGCGCTCGGCGGCAAGGCCGGCGACCAGGTGAAGGCGATGGTCGACCTCGCCGCCGGCAAGAAGGCGAAGACGCCGCCCGACGCCGGCCGCGCCGCCGCGATCGCCGACCTGCGCGCGCACAAGGAGAGCTACGCGATGACGATGGACCTCGTGCAGATGATGTCGGCGTTCGCGCCGGGCATGCCGACCGGCGCCAGGCCGGCGACGCCGCCGATGCCGGTCATCTTCGCGCTCGGCGTCGACGGCGGCGACCTCGGCTTCCGCGTCGCGCTGCCGGCCTCGCAGCTCGCGCCGTTCGTCGCGATGGCGATGGTGCGCAAGTCGGGCGGCTCGGCCGAGGTCGACACCACGCTGACGACGATGGACGGCCTCGCCGATCAGGTCTGCGCGTGCAAGGACCAGGCGTGCGCCGACGCGGTGATGAAGCAGGTCGCCGCCGTCGAGGAGCCGATGGCCAAGCCCGACGACGAGCAGAGCACGCGGGCGATGACCATCGCGCGGCGGATGAACGACTGCTACACGAAGCTGCAGGCGCACTGAAGCTCGTCGGGAGCGAGGCGACTGGTCGGGCCACCGCGGCGCCGATCGGCGGCCGGCGCGCCGCGTGCAGAACGGGCCCCCGCCGGCCGCGCGATCGACCTATCATCGCCGGCGATGTCGAAGTCCACGCGTGGTCCTCGCC
>DASZXE010000103.1:0-9055 GCA_035546475.1 Kofleriaceae bacterium | reverse complement strand
CGCCGACGCCGACGCCGATGCCGACGCCGCCACCGCCGCCACCGCGGCAGGCGGCGCACCCGCCGCCTGCGGCATCGCCAGCATCCGCCCGCTCTCGGCCGGCACCAGGTCCGGCAGCGCCAGCGCGCGCGCCACCGTGATCTGCAGGCCGTGGCCGAGCTCCTCCTGGAACATGTCCGCCTTGCGCAGCAGCTCGGCGTCGTCGGGCAGCGGCCCGTCCTTCGCGATCAGGTCGAGCACGATCGTGTTGCCCGCCCGCGACGCGACCAGGTCGTCGATCCGCTCGCGGTGCCCCGAGTCGAGGCCGTCCGCCAGCCGCAGGAGCGCCGTCATCCGCCGGAGCTGCGCGCGCCGCTCCTTCGGCAGATCGGCCTCGCCGATCACCTTGCGCGCGTCGGCCGCCGACTTGCGGTGACAGCGCGCGAGCAACGCCGCCATCTCGCGGTACGCCCCGTCGAGCCCGGGGATGCGGCCCCAGCGGATCATGTACTCGCTGTGCTTGTGGTGGCCGCGGGTGTTGACCACCTCACCGATGTCGTGGAGCAGGGCCGCGACCTCGAGCACCACGCCGAGCTCGTCGGGGAGCTGGTGGACGTCGCGGAGCTGGGTGAACAGCGCGCGCGTCAGCCGGCGGACCTGCTCGCCGTGGGTGGTGTCGTGGTCGACGCGGTTCGCGAACGTGCGCGCGGCGGTGAGCACCGCCTTGTCGTGCGCGCCCACCGCGCGGAGCTGCTGCTCGGCGATCGCCTCGGCCAGCTCGAGCAGCACCGCCTCGCGCACGCCGACGCCGGGCGCGATCATCCGCTGGATGCCGAGCTGGCGCGCCACCGTCGCCATCACCATCGCCGCGACCGCGATCACCTCGGCGCGGTCGCGCCGCAGGTTGAACCGCTGCATCCGCGCCTCGACGTCGAGGCTGAGCAGCTCGGGCAGCCCGCGCTCGAGCGCCGCCAGCTCCATCGTCGGCTGGGTCGGGTGGCCGTCGCCGTAGAGCCGGCCGAGCATGTCGGCGTTGCCGCCGCACACCGCGGCGACGCCGAGCTCGTGGCGGCGCGGCAGCACGCTCTGCACGACGGTCGCCGCGTAGCGCCGGATCATCTGCGCCTCGGCCTCGCCGATCGCGCCGTGCAGGCCGAACAGCTCGACGAGCCGCACGGTCCCGATCGGCAGCGAGTAGCCGAGCCAGCTCCCGGCGCCGGCGGCCAGCGCGCGCAGGTTGACCTCGAGGCTGCCGCCGCCGAGGTCGAGGATGCAGCGCGGCGCCGTCGTCGGGCCGAGCGCCTGCACGACCGCCTTGCGGACCAGCCGCGCCTCCTCCTCGCCGTCGATGATGTCGACCTCGATGCCCGCCTCGTGGTGCAGCCGGTGGAGCAGGAGGTCGCGGTTGCCGGCCGACCGCACCGCGCTGGTCGCGACCGCGCGGTAGCCGGTGACGCCGTGGCGGTCGAACACCTCGCGGAAGTGGCGGAACGCGGTCACCGCCTCCTCGATCACGTCGGCGTCGAGCTCGCCGCGGGTGAAGGCGCCGTGGCCCAGCCGCACCGGCACGCGCTCGGCCTCGACCCGGTCGAGGGTGCCCGCCGCCGTCAGCTCGGCCACCACCACGCGGATCGCGTTGGAGCCGGCATCGATCGCGCCGAGCATCGTACGGGTGGTCACCAGGGCCTCTCCTTGCTTGATAGCACGTCGCTCGCCGGCCCCGGGCGCCGTCGCCGTGACGATCCCCGATCGTCACCGGACCGCCACGCGAGGCGCCGCGCCGCCGCCTCCGCGTCGCCTCCGCCGAGCGGGCCTCGGCCACCGGAACTGCGCTACCCTCGCGGCGATGGCGAGGTCCCGCGCGTCCAGGCCCATCCGCCCGGCGCCCGAGCTCGGGCCCGAGGCAGGTCCCACCTTCGGCGAGGCGCTCGCGCAGGCCGGGCTGCTCGCCCGCGTCTCGCAGGCGACGCGCGACATCATCCGCCACGTCAA
Source organism: Kofleriaceae bacterium (assembly GCA_035546475.1). Classification (GTDB taxonomy): domain Bacteria; phylum Myxococcota_A; class Polyangia; order Haliangiales; family Haliangiaceae; genus UBA2376. The sequence continues at coordinate 7,084 of DASZXE010000103.1, read as the reverse complement.
CACCGCCCAGGCCGAGCACGCGCGGGTCCACCTGCTGGTGGTGACCTGCCTCACCTGCACGGCGCCGAAGGCCTGCTGCTCGCTCCTCACGACGGCGTACCTCCACGAGGCGGTGCCGATCGCCGCGCGCCTCGTCGGCGAGGGCCGCGACACGCCCGAGCTGCGCGATCGCCTGCGCGCCGCCGCCCACGCGATGGAGTCGGCGCGCAAGGAGACCTACCAGCGCCGCTGCGAGTTCCTCGGCGCCGACGACCGCTGCACCATCTACGAGGATCGACCGAGCGTGTGCGGCAACCACATGGTCTCGTCGCCCGCGGAGGCGTGCAGCGATCCGTCGGTGAGCGAGATCCAGGCGCTGACCGGCCCGCTGGCCCAGGCGCTCCAGCCCGACCTCGAGGAGCAGTTCTGCCTGCAGGCCGGGCTGCGCCGCATCCCGGTCCGCTACAAGGGCGCGTTGCCCCGCATGGTCCTCCTCGCGCTCGAGGCGTGGAACCGGCGCGACTACATCACCTTCCTCGCCGACCGCGCGCTGCCCGCCGCCCACCGGTTCGAGCACGCGACCCGGTAGCGCTCCGCTGGCGCTCCGCTGGCGCTCCGCCGGCCTTGAGGCCGCGCCGGTCAGGCGGTCGCGCGCATGCCGGGCGCCTCGTGACCGGTCGACGCCACGTACTCGTCGTAGGTCCCGCCGTAGAGGTGCGGACCGCCCGTCCCCAGCTCGAGCACGCGGGTCGCCAGCGCCCGCAGGAACTGGCGGTCGTGCGAGACGAACACCAGCGTCCCCTCGTACGCGCCGAGCGCGCCGATGAGCGACCGCTTGGTCGCGATGTCAAGGTGGTTGGTCGGCTCGTCGAGCACCAGCAGGTTCGGCGCGTCGTACAGCAGCTTGGCCAGCGCCAGCCGCGCCTTCTCGCCGCCCGACAGCACCCGCACCGGCTTCTGCACGTCGTCGTCGTGGAAGCCGAACGCGCCGGCCAGGTTGCGCAAGGTCCCCTGGTTCGCCGCCGGCGCGTGCGCCTCCAGCTCCGCGAGGATCGTCCGGTCGGCGGACAGCCCGTCCATCGTGTGCTGCGCGTAGTAGCCGAGCGTCACCGCCGCGCCGAGCGTCACCGCGCCGGCGTCGGGCGCCAGCGCGCCCGCCATCATCTTCAGCAGCGTCGACTTGCCGGCGCCGTTCTCGCCCATCACCGCCCACCGCTCCTTGCGGCGCACCGTCATCGTCAGCCCGTCGTGGACCCGCCGCGCGCCGTACGCCTTCACCAGCCGCTCGCAGCGGACGACGTCGTCGCCCGAGCGCGGCGCGGTGCGGAACTCGAACGTCCGCTCGACGATCCGCCGCGGCGGCGCCAGCTTCTCGATCTTGTCGAGCTTCTTCTGGCGCGACGCCGCCTGCGCCGCCTTCGCCACGTGGGCGCCGAACCGCTCGATGAAGCGGCTCTCCTTGGCCAGCATCGCCTGCTGGCGGGCGTACTCCGCCTCGTGGCGGGCGGTCGCCTCGGCGCGCGCCCGCTCGTAGAAGTCGTAGTTGCCGCCGTAGGTGCGGACGTCGCCGCCGTCGATCTCGACGATCTTGCCGACGATGCGGTTCATGATCTCGCGGTCGTGGCAGGTCATGATGACCGCGCCCTGGTAGTCGCGGAGGAACCCCTCCAGCCACAGGATCGACTCGAGGTCGAGGTAGTTGGTCGGCTCGTCGAGCAGCAGCAGCTCCGGCTGCGCCAGCAGGATCTGCGCGAGCGCGACGCGCATCTTCCAGCCGCCCGACAGCGTGCCGACGTCGTCGCCGACCCGCTCCGGCGCGAAGCCGAGCCCGGCGAGGATCGCGTGCGCGCGCCCCTCGAGCTGGTAGCCGCCCAGCTCGCCGTAGCGCGCCTCGACATCGGCGTAGCGCTCGACGACCGCGTCGAGGTCGTCGCCGCCCTCCTCGAGCTTCGCCGTCAAGGTCGCCAGCTCCGCCGCCAGCGCCGCCACCTCGCCGGCGCCCGCGCAGGTCTCGGCGAGGATCGATCGCCCGCGCAGCTCGCCGACGTCCTGGCGGAAGTAGCCGAGCGTCAGCTTCTTCGGCTTCTCGACCGAGCCGTCGTCGGGCAGCTCCTCGCCGACGATCAGCCGGAACAGGGTCGACTTGCCGGCGCCGTTGGGCCCGACCAGCCCGACCTTCTCGCCCGGGTTGACCTGGAACGACGCCTCCACGAACAGCACCTGCCCGCCGTACTGCTTGCTCACGCTCGAGAACGCAATCATGAGCCCGGCCGTGTAGCACGAACGCGCGCCCGCTCGCAGCGGAACCCGCGTCACGCCCGCGCCTGTGCCTGCGCCTGCGCCCGTGCAGGCGCGCCGCCTCCGTCAGCCGCGCCGGCGGCCGCCGCCCATGCCGGGCCGCCCGCCGCCGGGGCCGGGGCTGCCCGCGTTCGACGGCTGCTTGATCTTCTCGTCACCCTTCAGCCCCGACAGCACCTCGGCGTAGATGCCGTCGGACAGCCCGAGCTTGATGTCGCGGCGGGCGAACTGCTTCGGCGCGGTCTCGACCTCGACGAACGGCTGGCCGTCCTGCCACTGCACGAGCGCCTCGCGCAGCGCCAGCACCTGCGTCCGCTTGTCGAGGACGACATCGGCGTTCGCGCTGTAGCCGGCGCGGATGAAGACGCCCGGCTTCGGCACGATCGACGCCTTGATCTCGAACTGGATCGCGCCGTCGATCAGCTTGCCCTTCGGCGCGATGTACTCGAGCTTGCCGTCGAACGTCTCCTTCTCGAGCGCGCCGATCTTGATCGCGAGGTCCATGCCCTCCTTGATCTTGCCGACCTCGCTCTCGTCGACCTCGCCGTCGAAGATCATGTCGTTCATGTTGGCGACCGTCGCGATCGTCGTGCCGGCGTTGAACGTGTTCGACTCGATCACGCTCTCGCCCTTCTTGACCGGCACGTCGGTGATCATGCCCGACACCGTCGCGGTGACGATGACGTTCGACGCGGCGCCGCCCTGGTGCATCGCGCCCTCCTTGACGATCGTCAGGCTGCCGTTCGCCGCGTTCAGGTCCTCCTGGCGCAGCGCGACCGTGTTCTTCAGCGTGTCGAGCTCGGCCGTCGAGATGACGCCCTGCGCGGCCAGCCCCTCGCCGCGGGTCAGCTCGCGCTGCGCGTTGGCGAGCGCGATCTTCGCCGACTGCACGCCGGACTGCGCGCGCTGGAGCGCCGCCGCGTCGGGGACGATGCGGATGCGGGCGACCTGCGCGCCGGCCTGCACGATCGCGCCCGGCTCGAGGAACAGCTCGTCGATGACGCCCGACACGCGCGGCTTCAGCTCGACCTCCTCGCGCGGCACGATCGAGCCGGTCGCGACCGTCTTCTTGACGATGTCGCGCTTCTCCATCGTCTCGGTCTTCGCCACCACCGGCGTCTTCTTCGACTTGGACCAGAGGAACCACATCGTGCCGACGCCGAGGCCGAGCACGAGGAGGACGATGAGGACGGGGACGATGCGCTTCATGGATGACTCACGGCGGAAGCAGGGCGCGGCGATCACTCGTCGCGCAGGGCCTCGACGGGGGAGATGGCGGCCGCGCGGGCGGCCGGGATGACGCCGGCGAGGGCGCCGGCCACGACCAGCGCGCCGGTGGCGAACAGGGCGAGCTGGAACGAGATGTGGGGCGGGGCGAGCGGGAAGTCGTTGCCGAGGCCGGCGATCCAGTCGGCCGCCCACGCGATGCCGAAGGTGCCGAGCGTGAGGCCGAGGTAGCCGGCGAGGATCGTGAGCGCGACCGACTCGGCGACCACCATCGCCACCACCGACACCGGGCTGGCGCCGAGCGCCTTGCGGACGCCGATCTCCTTGGTCCGCTCGCGCACGCTGATGAGCATGATGTTCGACACGCCGATCACGCCGGCCATCAGCGACAGCAGGCCGAAGACGAACATGACGATGTCGATCGCGGTGAAGACCTTCTGCGTCTTCTGGAACTGGGAGGCGGTGTTGAAGCCGCGGATCGCCATCTCGTCGGTCGGCGACACCCGGTGGCGCTCGCGCAGCAGGCTGAAGATCCGCTCCTGCAGCGCCTCGCCGTCGACGCCCGGCTTGCCGGTGATCGCGAACCACGCGACCTTGTCGCCGCTGTGGAACGCCTGCTGGAAGGTCGAGAACGGGATGTTGACGCTGTGGATCGTGCGATCGGCCTGCTGGCCGGTCTGGCGGGTGCCGAACACGCCGATGACCACGAAGTGGATGCCGTTGATCTGGATCGCCTGGCCGATCGGGTTCTCGCCGGGATCGAACAGGTCGGCGGCGATCCCCTCGCCGATCACCGCGACCTTGCGGCGCTCGGCGAGGTCGCCGTCGTCGAGGAAGCGGCCCATGCGCATGAGCGGCAGGTTCACGTACTGGAAGTCGGGATAGTCGCCGCCCACCGAGTAGCTGCCGACCTTGCTGCCGCGCTTGACCACGTTCGGCACCATGAAGCCGCCGAGTTGCTGGCGGGGCGCGCAGTGGTCGACGCCGTCGACGTGGCAGACCGGCTCGATGTCGGCGTTGTCGAACTCGATCTGGCGGTTGGGCGGCAGGCCGGCGTACGGCTCGCTGGTCCGCTGGCCCCACACGAAGACGGCGTTGGTGGCAAAGCCGCTCATCTTGCGGTCGATGCCCTCGTGCAGCGCGGTGCCGAACGCCACCATCAGCATGAAGATCAGGATGCCGAACAGCACGCCGACCGCGGTCAGCACCGTCCGCAGCTTGTGCCGCGCCAGGCTCGACATGATCTCGTGGAAGGTGTCGAGGTCGAGCATCAGGTGTCTCGCATCGCCTCGACCGGGCTGACCCGGGCCGCGGCGTAGGCGGGGAAGAAGCCGGCGAGCGCGCCGGACACCACGAGGACGATGTTGGCGTAGAGCGCCACCCGGAAGTCGATGTGCGGATCGCCGAAGAAGTCGTTCTGCGGCGCGAAGTGGGCGATGAGCGACAGGAAGGCGACGCCGCCGACCAGCCCGAGGTAGCCGGCGGCGGCGGTGAGGAAGACCGACTCCTGCAGGATGGTCCCGACGATCGATCGCGGCGGCGCGCCGAGCGCCTTGCGGATGCCGATCTCCTTGGTCCGCTCCTTGACGGTGATGAGCATGATGTTGGCGACGCCGATCACGCCGGCGATCAGCGTGGCGATGCCCATCAGCGAGACGAAGACCTCGATGATCCAGAAGATCTGCTGGAACGACTGGTACTGCTCGAGGTTGTTGCGGACGCGGATCGCCTGCGGGTCGCTCGGGTCGAAGCGCAGCCGCTCCGACAGCGAGGCCTTGACCCGGTCGAGCAGCTCCTTGGTCTGGGCGACCGACGCATCGCCGACGGTGAACAGCAGCGCGTGCAGGTGGTCGGCGCCGTTCCAGGCGAGCTGGGCGGTGGTCACCGGCACGTAGACCATCTTCTGCTCGCCGTCGTCGCCGCCCTTGTCGTCGAAGACGCCGACGACCTCGAACGACACGCCGCCGATCTCGAGCGAGTTGCCGATGACGTCGCGGCTGCCCCAGAAGAAGTCGGCGACCGGCCAGCCGACCACGCAGACCTTCCGCTTCTCGGCGACGTCGGTGTCGTTGATGAACCGGCCGGTCTGCATCAACGTCTTCTCGAGGTAGAGGTGGTCCGGGTGGACCGCGCGCAGGTCGAACGTGCCGGTCGACTTGGCGCCGACCCGCATCGTCAGGCTGCCGCCGAACATGTGGCCGCCGGGGAAGAAGCGGCCGGTCAGGTACTCGATGCCGTCGAGCTTGCGGAGGTCGTCGTAGTCGGTGTTGGTGAACATCACCCGCCGGCCGATCGGCAGCCCCTGCCACGGCTTGGTCATGCTGCCGCCGAAGATCCAGACGCTGTTGGCGGCGTCGTCGGCGAACTGGGTCTCGGCGCCCTTGCGCAGGCCACGGCCGAGGCCGAGCAGCACGACCAGCATGAAGATGCCCCACGCCACCGCGAACGCGGTCAGGATGCTGCGCAGCTTGGCGCGCCCCAGGGTCGAGAGGACCTCCTGCCAGCGGTCGATCGAGAACATCCGCGGCTCGTCCTAGCTCGCGTGGGCAAGCAGGTCGGGCTCGACCTTGCCGTCGCGCAGGCGGATCGTGCGCTGGGCCTTGGCCGCGACGCTCGCCTCGTGGGTGACGAGGATGACGGTGATGCCGCTCGCGTTGATCTCGTTGAACAGGTTCATGACCTCCTCGCTGGTCTTCGAGTCGAGCGCGCCGGTCGGCTCGTCGGCGAGGATGATGCGCGGCTTCGCGATCAGCGCGCGCGCGATGGCGACCCGCTGCTTCTGGCCGCCCGACATCTCGGCGGGGCGGTGGTCGGCCCAGTCGCCGAGGCCGACCTTCTCGAGGTACTGCTGGGCGGTGCGGTTGCGCGCCCGCCGGCCGACGCCCTGGTAGTAGAGCGGCACGGCGACGTTCTCGACCGCGGTCTTGAACGGCAACAGGTTGAACGACTGGAAGACGAAGCCGATGAAGCGGTTGCGGTAGCGGGCGGCCTGGGTCTCCGACAGGTCGCGGATGAGCGTGTCGCCCAGCCGGTACTCGCCCGAGTCGTAGCTGTCGAGGATCCCGATGATGTTGAGGAGCGTCGACTTGCCCGAGCCGGAGGCGCCCATGATGGCAACCATCTCGCCCTCGGCGACCTCGAGGTCGACGTCGCGCAGGACGTGCAGCCGGTGCTGGCCGACGGCGTAGTACTTGTTGATCCCGGTCAGGCGCAGCACGGTGGGGACTTCGTCGTGGTAGCGCGCGGCGGCGGCGGGCCGCCTCGACGCGCTCCGAACCTAGCAGGCCTCCCGCCGATCGGCAGGGTTTGCAGCCGGGTGCGACGCCTGCGACCCGGTGCGACGAACGCCGGCCCCGCGCCTGACGACGCGAGGTCCGCGGCGCGCGAGCTCGGCCAGCGCCGTCGGCGACCTTGTCGGGCGTCGCGGCCGCCGGGTCCCGGGCCGCCGCCGCGCGGTCAGCGGCGTGTGAGCTCGGCCAGCGCCTCGGCGACCTTGTCGGGCGTCGCGGCGCCGGGCGCTGGACGCCCTGGCGACGCGCGGTCATTGGCGCGTGAGCTCGGCCAGCGCCTCGGCGACCTT
>DASZXE010000102.1:0-3659 GCA_035546475.1 Kofleriaceae bacterium | reverse complement strand
GACCGCCGCCGCCCGGCCGCCGCCGCCGGCCGCCGCGATCACCGCCGCCGGCGCACCCGCGGCCAGCACCCGGCCGTCGCCGAGGCCGACGACCTGGTCGGCGCTCGCCGCGGCGTCGGCCAGCTCGTGGGTCGACCACAGCACCGCGCGCACGCCGGCCACCGCCCGCAGCCGCCCGCGCAGCTCGCCGCGCTGCTCCTCGTCGAGGCCCGCCCCCGGCTCGTCGAGCACGACCAGCGGCGGATCGCCCAGCAGCGCGTCCGCCAGCCCGACCCGCTGCCGCAGGCCCTTCGACAGCCTGCCGATCGGATCGCGCCGGCGATCGCCGAGCTCGACCTCCGCGAGCCGCCGGTCGAGCTCCGCCCGCCTTGCCGCGCGCCCGAGCCCGCGCAGCCGCGCCCGATGGTCGAGGTACTCGGCGACCGTCAGCTCGGCCGGCAGCGGCGTCCCCTCGGCCAGGAACCCGCGGCGCGCCGCCGCCTCCTCGGGCGCCGCCGCGACGTCGATCCCCTCGATCGCCACCCGCCCGCGGTCCGCGTCGAGGAAGCCGCCGATGATGCGCAGCAGCGTCGTCTTGCCCGCGCCGTTGGCGCCGACCAGCGCGCACAGCCGGCCGGCGCCGACCGCGAACCCGACGTCGTCGAGCGCCACCCGCGCACCGTAGCGCCGCGTCACGCCCTCGACGACGAGCGCGTCACCGGCGTCGGCGTCGGCCGTCATCGCACGACGGGGAAGTCGCCGCTGCGCACCATGCGGTGCGGGATGCGGATCGTGAACGTCGTGCCGCCCGGCCCGGTGTCGCACCGGATCGTGCCGCCGTGGTCGTCGACGATCTGCTTGACGATCGCGAGCCCGAGGCCGGTGCCGCCTGCCTTGTCCGACGCGAACAGCTCGAACAGGCGCGCCTGGATCCCCGGCGGGATGCCCGGCCCGTCGTCGGCGGCGACGATCACCAGCTCCGTCCCCTCGAGCCGGGTCGCGATCCGGAAGTGGCCGCCCTCCGGCATGGCGTCGGCCGCGTTGCGGGCGAGGTTGTGCAGCACGCGCAGGAACTTCTGCTCGTCGAACATCGCGGCGCCGTCGTAGCCGAGGTCGACCTCGATCTCGATCGGCCGCCCGGCGAACGCGGTGCGGAGCTGGGTCACGACCTCGTCGATGAACTTGTGCAGGTAGACCTTGCGGATCATCAGGTCGCGGTCGCCGCGGGCGAACGCCAGCACCTCGCGCGTCATGCCGCTCATGATGTCGAACTGGCGCAGGATGCTCTCGACGTAGCGCTCGCGCTGGGCGCCGTCCTCGCAGGCGGCCATGAGCTGCGCGTAGCCGGAGATCACCGTCATCGGCGTCTTGAGATCGTGCAGCACGCCCGCCATCAGCCGGCCGATCGACGCCAGCCGGTCCTGGTCGCGCCGCTCGGTGCGCCGGCGGTCGAGCTCGATCGCGCTGCCGAGCTGGCCGGCGATCAGCACGAGCAGCTTGAGGTCGACCTCGTCGAACGGCTCGCCGCCCTGCTTGTCGATGATCTCGACGCCGCCGACCACGGTGTCGCCGGAGAAGACCGGCGCCGCCATCAGGTTGGACGGCCGCAGCCCGTGGTCGCGCGCGAACTCGGCGGCGTGGCGGGTGTCGCCCTCGGCGTCGTTGACGATCGCCGGCTGCCGGTGCGCGACCGTCCAGCCGAGCAACCCCTGGCCGAGGGCGAGCCGCTCGCCGCGGAGCTGCTCGGCGGCCGGGCCCTGCACCGTCTTCAGCTCGAGCGCGTCGCCGCCGGCGGTGAGCAGCGCGATCGTCCCGGCGTCCGCGTGCAACAGCTCGGTCGCGCGCCGCAGGATGCGGCCGAGCAGCCCCTCGAGGTCGACCGCCTGCGACAGCTCCTTCTCGACCTCGTACAGGACGTTCAGCTCGTGCTGGCGCTCCTCGAGCATCGCGGTCGCGCGCGCCAGCTCGGCGTTCTTCGCCATCAGGGACAGGTAGAGCTTGGAGTTGTCGATCGCGACCGCCGCCTGGGCGGCGAGCGCGAGCAGGAGCTCCTCGTCGTCGCCGGTGAACGGCAGCGGCTCGGCGTCGGGGTGCGCGCCCTTCTTGTTCAGCACCTGCACGACGCCGACGATCGCGCCCTGGCTGTCGCGCATCGGCACGCACAGGATCGATCGTGTCCGGTAACCGGACCGCTGATCGACCGACCGCTGGAACCGGGTGTCCTGGTAGGCGTCGCCGATGTTGACCACCTCGCCCGACGACGCCACCCAGCCGGCGATCCCCTCGCCGACCCGCAGGCGGATCTCGCGGACCGCGCCGCCGTGCATCACCTTCGACCACAGCTCGCCGCCGTCCTCGCTGCGGAGGTAGAGCGTGGCGCGGTCGGCGTCCATGAGCTGCGTGACGTTGTCCATCAGCAGCGCGAGGAGCTGCTCGAGGTCGGGCGCGCTCGACAGCGCGGCGGCGGCCTTGCTGACCAGGTCGAGCTTCTTGCGCTCGCGGCCGAGCGCGGCCTCGAGGGCGGCCACCGGGGCCAGCACCGAGCCCACCGCGGCGGGAGATCCGCCGCCGTGCTCGCGCTCGCGCTCGCGTGTCCCGGGGTCCGACATCTGCCCCGACTTTACCGCGACGCGCGCGGTGTGTGGCGCCCCGCGTCGTGAGCGGGGCCGCGCGGCGCACGATCTAGTCCAGATCGATCCGGCGCAGATCGTCCTCGTCGAGGCCCTCGAGGTGGCCCAGCTCGTGCTCGAGGGTCCGCTCGACCTGCTCGAACAGCTCGTCGCGGCTGCGCACCGCGCGGGCGAGGTTGAGCCGGTAGAGCACGATCGCGCGCGGCGGCACGTCCTCGCCCGGCGCCGGATCGGTGCCGAGCGGGAGGCCGCGGTAGAGGCCGAGGATGGTCGGCGGCAAGGGGGGCGACACCGCGCGAAGGTCGCTCGGGTCGGGCAGATCGACGACCGCGATCGGCACCCCGGTCAGGTGGGCGCGCCGCTCGGGCGGCAGCGCCGCGACGAGCCGGTCGACCTCCGCCTCCATCTCGGCGGTCGACACCTCGACCGGCGGCGGGAACTCGTCGGGGGCGAGCGCCTGCGCCCGCGCCATGTGGGCGGCGGCCTCGGTCGGCTGGCCGAGCTGCTCGAGCGTGAGGCCGAGGAGCTGGTGCGCGTACGGGTCGTCGGGGCTCTGCGCCAGCACCTTCTCGAACGCCGCCCGCGCCTCGTCGAAGCGCAGCAGGTTGAAGAGCGCGACGCCGCGCTCGTGGATCGCGTCGAGCATCGCCGGCTGCAGGCGCACCGCCTCGCTCGCGCGATCGAGCGCGGGCTCGGCCTGGCCGAGATCGGCGAGCGCCTGCGCCTCGAGGAGCGCGAGCTGGGCGCGCAGCTCGATCGGCCGCCGCCGGCGCGCGGCGGCGCGCTGGCTGCCGCGGCGGGCCAGCTCGAGGCCGAGCTGGGTCGCGGCCCGGCTCTTGTCCTGGATGCCGTTGATGTAGAAGTCGGCGGCGCCGCGCAGCGTCTCCGGATCGTCCGGGTCGAGGGCGAGCGCGATGCCGTAGGCGAGCGCCGCCTCCTGATCGTGGCCGGCGCCGGCGAGCGCGGCCGCTTCCTGGTGGTGCGCCTCGATCGAGCGCGGCGCGCGGTCGGCGGCCATGTCGGCGCAGGTGAAGGCGTCGGCCCATGCCT
>DASZXE010000101.1:0-6979 GCA_035546475.1 Kofleriaceae bacterium | reverse complement strand
TGGCAGCCGGTCGCGCCGGCGCAGGCGGCGAGCGTGCCGTCGAACGACGTCACCTCGCTCGCCGTCGACGGCGACCGCCTCTACGTCGGCACCTTCGATCACGGCCTCGCGGTCCGCGACCACGACGCGTGGCGCGCCATCGCCAGCCCGGACCTCGACCCGCGCATCAACGCGCTCCTCGTCGAGCCGCGCGGCAGCTCGTCGCGGCTGTGGGTCGCGACCGCCGCCGGCCTGATGACGCTCGACGGCGACGCGGTCGCTCGCCTCACGCGGCAGGACGGCCTGCCGGGCCGCGGCGTGCTCTCGCTCGCGCGCCTGCGCGACGGCCGCATCGTCGCCGGCACCACCGCCGGCGCGGCGATCGTCGGCGACGGCCGCGTCACGCTCGTCGGCCCGAGCGCGCGGCCGGTCGGCAACGTGTGGGCGATCGGCGAGGACGCCGACGGCCTGCTGTGGCTCGGCACGACCACGGGCGTGTGGCGCGGCCCGTCGACGCCCACGGCCAAGGGCGGCGCCGCCGACGACGGCTGGCAGCGCTACAGCGTCGCCACCGGCCACCTGCACGACGACTGGGTGATGGCGATCGCCACCCGCGGCCGCTCGGTCTGGGTCGGCAGCTACCGCGACGGCGTGGTCCGCTTCGAGCTGCCGGCGCCGGCCGCCGCCGGTGCCACGCCGGCCCCCGCGGCGCTGACCGCGACCTACCTCGGCGTCGGCTGGGTCAACCCGGGCGGCCTCGCGTGGGATGGCGATCGCCTGCTGGTCTCGACGCAGGACGGCCTGCGGATCGGCGATGGCCAGTCGAGCCGGTGGACGCGCGAGCGCGGCCTGCCGGGCAAGGACGTGACCGCCTTCGCGCGCGCCGGCGAGACCCGCTGGATCGCGACGCGCCGCGGCCTCGTCGAGGATCGCTAGCCCGGCCGCGGGGGCAACGGTGGCCACCCGCCGGAGCGACGCCCCCGCCGGCCACGCTTACCGCCGCCATCGACCGCTCGCCGCAGCGCACGCCGTCAAGGTCCAGGACGCCCAGGCGGGCCGCCGCAGTCGGTCAGCGCCAGGTCGATCGCCTGATCGAGGTCGGCCATGGTCCGCGTGATCGCCTCGGACGCGCAGCCGAGCCGGGCGCTCGCGGCGCCGATCGTGAAGTCGCCGGCGGGCAGGTGGCGGAGCTGGTAGCTGCCGTCGACGCCGGTCACCGCCTTGACCCGCCGCTGCTGCGGGAGCGTTGCCGCCCAGGTGACCTGCGTCGAGCGGCGCGGCAGGTCGCTGAGCGACGCGCTCACCACCGCGCCGCCGACCGGCTCGCCGCCGCGCGTGACCCGGCCGCTGACGCTCGCGTTGCGGGCGCTGAGGTGACCGTCGACGATCGTCCACGGCACCTCGCTCACCGCGTCGGCGACCCGGTCCGCCGACCCGGGCGGCAACGACGTCGCGTCCCACAGCGTCACGTCGGTCGAGCGGGCCACGATCGCGCGGCCGTCGGGCGTCCACCAGGCCGCGTTGCGGCTGAGCGTGAAGCGATGCTCGGTCGTGATCGCCGGCGCGAGCAGCATCGGCCACGCCGCGAGCACGGTACCGTCGGTCGCGTCGAGGATCGAGACCACCGCGTCGCGCTGGTAGGTCGCCACCAGGAGCGTGCCGGTCGCGTCGATCTGCGCGCTCGTGATCCGCTCGCCGGCGAACGACGTGACCGGCATGCCGTCGTCGACGCGGACGACCTGCACGGTGCCGTCGGCGCCGATCGCGGTCAGCATCGTGCCGCCGGGATCGAAGCGCGCCGAGTCGTTCGCGACCCACAGCGCCGTCACCTCGCGGCCGTCGGTGGTGTCCCACACGCCGAGCCACGGCGCGTCGCCGCGAGCGTCGACGTGCAGCGCGACCCGCCGGCCGTCGGCGGAGAAGCCGATCGGCTCGGTCTCGGCGCCGTCGCGCAGGCCGACCAGCGGCACCGGCGCGGCGTCGCCGCCGATCGTCCACACCGACGGCGGGCCGTCCTCGCTCCACGCCAGCATCCGCTGGCCGTCGTCGGCGAGGATGCCGGCGGTCGCGCCGGTCGCGGTCGCCAGCACGGCGCCGGTCGCGACGTCGATCACCTCGGGCGCGTGGACGCCGTCCGCGATCAGCAGCCGCTCGCCGGCGGCGTCGAGGCCGAGCGTCTCCGCGGCCGTCCGCGGGACCGTCGCGACGGTCGCGCCGCCGACGTCGAGGACGACGAGGCCGTCGCCGCTGCGCGCGGCGACCCGCTGGCCGCCGGCGGCGAGCGCGAACGGCGCCGCGATCGCCACGTGGGCGACCGGCCGCGCCGACGCCGTGTCCCACAGCTCGAGCGCCCCGCCGCGGGCGAGGAGCGCGTGGGCGCCGTCGCGCGCGACCTCGACGAGCGCGGTGCCCGCCGGTGGCGCGAGGTCGTGGAGCTGCCGCCCGGCGGGCCGGGTCCAGAGCTGCAGCGTGCCGTCGGCGCGCTCCATCACCAGCCGGCGGCCGTCGCGCGTGAAGTGCGAGGCCAGGCCGGCCGACGTGTGACTGGTGAGCAGTGCCCCGGTGCGCGCGTCCCACACCTGCGCAGCGCCGTCGAGCGTGTTGGTGACGAAGCTCGCGCCGTCGGGAGAGAATTCGCCCCACCAGACGAAGTCGCCGGTGTCGACCGAGGTCACCAGCGTCCCGCTGGCGAGGTCCCAGACCTTCGCGGTGCCGTCCTGGCTCGTCGTCAGCAGCCGCGTGCCGTCCTGCGAGAAGACGCACTTCCAGATGGCGCTGCCGTGGCCGGTGAGCGTGAGCCGCGCGGTGCGCGTGCGGAGGTCCCACACCCGCGTGCGGCGATCGACCCCGCAGGTCGCGGCGAGCGTGCCGTCGCGCGACACGTCGCCGCCGAGGACCTGGCCGCCGTGCGCGAGCGAGCCGAGCTGCGCGCCGGTGTCGAGGTCCCAGCCGGTGCCGACGCCGCCGAGCGTCATCGTCAGGAGCGTCCGGCCGTCGGGGGCGAGCACGCCGTAGACGCCGAGGAAGCCGAGCGAGCCGGCGGCGATCGAGCGCAGCCGCGCGCCGCCGTGCGCGTCCCACACGACCGCCTGGCCGTCGTCGCCGGTGGTGACCAGGCGCGCGCCGGTCGGATCGAAGCTCGCACGGTTGATCGCGGTGCCGGCGCGGTGCACGAGCCCGACGCGCAGCCGGCCGGTCGCCGTGTCGTAGAGGCGCGCGACGCCGTCCTCGCCGTAGAAGGCGACCGTGCCGCCGTCGGCCGCGTAGTCGACGCCGTGGAAGCCGCCCGGCGCCGGCCCGAGCGTGCGCTCGACCGTGTGATCGTCGAGGCGCCAGATGCGGCCGTGGTCGCCGCACGCGGCGGCGAGGTGGATACCGTCGGGCGACAGCGCCGAGGCCTCGACGTCGCCGCCGCAGTCGAAGGTGGCATCGAGGTCGTCGAGCTCGCGCAGCGCGCTGGCGAGCAGGAAGTCGAGGCCGGGCGTGCGGGCGGCGTCGTCGTGGGCGGCGCCGAGGTAGGCCAGCGCCTTCAGCGAGTGGCCGGCGAGCAGCTCGCTGCGGCCGCGTTCCTCGAGCAAGGTGCGGGCGGTGTGATCGGAGCGGGCCTGCGAGCGGACGATGCGATCGACGCTGACCCACGCGCCGAAGCCGACGACGACCGCGGCGGCGCAGAGGACCGCGAGCACGGCGCGGTGGCGGCCGGCGAAGCGGCGCAGGCGCTCGCCGGCGGTGTAGCTGTGGGCGGAGACGAGCCGGCCGCCGGTGAAGCGGCGCAGCTCCTCGCTCAGCTCGCGCGCGCTCGGGTACCGCTCGGCCGGGGCGCGCGCCATCGCCTTGTCGACGATCGAGACGAGGTCGCGCGGCACGCCGGGCGCGCGGTCGGCGATCGGCGGCGGCGGGCCGGTGCGCACCGCCGCGAGCAGCTCGTCGCCGTCGGTCTCGCGGTACGGCGCGTGGCCGGCGAGCAGGTGGTAGAGGATCGCGCCGAGCGCGTAGACGTCGGCGCGCTCGTCGACGGTGACGGCGCGCGCCTGCTCGGGCGGCATGTAGGCGGCGGTGCCGATGACGGCGCCGAGCCTCGTCAACGGCGGCGGCGACGGCGCGGCGGCCGCCTCGGCGCCGGCGTCTTCCTCGCTCGCCTCGTCGGCGCCGCGCGCCTGCGCCAGGTCGCGCGCGAGGCCCCAGTCGATGACGACCGTCTCACCGTAGGCGCCGACCAGGATGTTCGACGGCGTCAGGTCGCGGTGGATGATCCGCTTGCCGTGCGCGAACGCGACGGCGTCGGTGGCGGCGATCAAGGCCGGCAGGAGCCGCAAGCGCTCGGCGAGCAGCGGCGCCGCGTCGATCGCCTGCCGCAGCGTGCGGCCGTCGACCATCCGCATCGAGTAGAACGGCGTGCCGTCGGGCCACTGCCCGATCTCGTAGATCGGCACGATGCCGGGGTGCTGCAGCCGGGCGGTGACGCGCGCCTCGCGCTCGAAGCGGGTCGCGAGCGCGCGCGACCGCCCGAGCAGCTCCTTCACCGCGACCGGCCGCCCGACCCGCAGGTCGCGCGCGGCGAGGATGCGGCCCATGCCCCCGCGCGCCACCTCCAGGCCGAGCTCGTAGTTCGCCGGATCGACCTCGGGCAGCGCCAGCAGGTCGCCGGCCGCGTCCGCCGCCGGCGCCATGGTGTCGGCGACCGCGCGGCAGCGCGAGCAGCGCGCCAGGTGGCGCTCGAGCAGCACCTGCGCCGCGCGCCCGAGGCCGCCGGCCGCGCGCTCCGCGATCACCGCGTCGAACCGCGAGCACGCATCGTCGCCGTCGCGCTCCTCGAGCAGCTCGACGACGAACTGGCACGACGCGCAGTCGCCGACGTGCTGCGCGAGCGAGAGCGACAGCGCGGCGCGCTCGAACGCGGCGAGCTCGGGGCAGTCGTTCACGAGGCGCGGCCCCGGGGATCGCGGTAGTGGCGGCGCAGGCGCTCGATCGCGGCGCGCACCAGCCGCTCGGCCTCGGGCGCGTCGTCGAGCCCGAGCGCCGCCGCGATGTCGGGGAACGACTCGCTCTGCGTCCACAGGGTGAGCGCGCGGAGCTGCGCGTCGGGGATGGCGCCGGCGGCGAACCGGAGCAGCTCGCGCGCGGTGCCGCTGCTGGTGACCGGCGGGCGCTCGCCGCCGACCCGGCTCGCCGGCGGCAGCGGCTCCTGCTCGACCCAGTGGCCGGGCGTGCTGGCGCCGGCGTCGTGGCGGCGCACGTATTCGGGATGCGCGCGCAGGTAGTCGACGCCGACCCGCTTGGCGACGACGCGCAGCCAGCCCAGGAAGCGCAGCTGCGGGTTGCCGCGCCGGGCGTCGAGGTAGAGGCGCAGCCGGTGGAAGCCGTCCTTGCGCAGCCGCTCCATCACCAGCACGACGATGTTCGCGCGGTCGTCCTCGACCTGGCCGAGGCGGCCGAGGAACCGCGGCTGCGCGACGATGCGCGACAACGCCGGCGCGATCGCGGCCCAGAGCTGGCCCCAGGCGCGCTCGTCGCCGCCGGCCGCCGTGGCCACCAGCCGCTCCAGCTCCGCGTCGTCGATCATCGGACGCTCCCTCCGTGCATCGGCGTCACGCGGCCCTCGTGCGCATGGCCCTGCGCAACGCCGCGACGAGGGGCGCAAGCGCTCCGCGCGTCGGCGTCACGCGGCCCTCGCGCGCGGGGCCGGGCGCGGGCGCGCGCGCAGCTCGACGAGCAGGCCGGGCGGCGGCGTGCCGGCCGGCGACTCCCAGCGCCAGCGCCCCGCGACCGCGGCCAGCTCCGTCCGGTTCGACACCTCGAGCGCGACCAGTGCCCGCGACACGTGCTTCTTCACCGCGTCGGGCGAGATCGACAGCAGCCGCGCGATCTCGGCGTTCGTCGACCCGCGCGCGACCAGCACCGAGATCTCGTACTGGCGGGCGGTGAGCGCGCCGGCCCCGAGGACGTCGCCGCCGGCGCCGCGGAGCTGCGCGATCCGCACCGACACCAGCCAGGCGGCCGCGGCGAGCAGCTCCGCCACCGCCGCGCCGGCGCCGATGCGCACGCGGAGCGCGCCGACCCGCTCGCCGCAGCCGACCAGCGGACAGACCCAGCCGCGGCCGTCGCGCTCGAGCTGCGGCCGCACGACGACGGGCGGCGCCGCGCCGGGTCCGTCGCGGCGCCCGCGATCGAAGTGGCCGGGCGGCGGCGCGAAGCCGGGGCTCGCGAACCAGGCCACCGGCCCCGCCTGGTCGTGCGCCTCGACGGCGACCGCGACGACGCCCGGCAGCCTGGTGAGCTGCTCGATCACGGCGCCGGCCACCGCCGCGAACGTCTCTGCGCTGCGCAGCCGGTCGGCGAGTCCGCGGGTGAGATCATCCATGGGCACGGTGGACGGCGGCCGGGGAGGAGACGTCACGCAGGAGCCGGCCGCGGTCGATCGACGTCGCGAGCAAGAACCGATCGCGACAGCCGCGTCGCGATCCGCCGGCCCCACGGTCCACCCGGCGCCGGCGCCGCCGCGGTGCTCCTCGGCGTCGCGCGGACTTGCGCGCTGGCCACCGCCTTGCACGAGCTCGGAGGCATGTCGGCCGTTCGCCGCACGTGTCCGATCTTCGTCACCCGCGCGGCCGCCCCGCCGTCGCTTGTCCTCGCGCTCGCGTTCGCGTTCGCGTTCGCACTCGCGGCCGCGCTCGGCGCCTGCGGCGACCAGGCGGGCCCCACCGACGCCGCCGTCGACTTCGACGCGCCGATCGACACGCCGGACCCGCCGTTCGACGCGTCCGTCTGCGGGAGCTGCACGCCCGACCAGATCTGCGTGCAGACCTTCGGCGGCACCTGCGGCGAGCTCTCGATCGCCTGCGAGCCGCGCAACCCCGCCTGCACCGGCAACGCCTGCTCGCCCGGCTGCCAGCAGTGGCAGTGCAACGACGGCACCGACCCGCCGTTCTTCCGCTGCGACGAGGGCTCGCCCTGCCCCGGCGAGGACCCCTACGCCCTCCACTGCTACGGCCCGTAGCCG
>DASZXE010000100.1:0-2580 GCA_035546475.1 Kofleriaceae bacterium | reverse complement strand
AGGCGCGCCGCTTGACCGGCTGCGGCGCGGCCTTGGCCTCGGCGCGCGGCCTGACGTGCGCGCCGGGGGCGCCGTCGTCGAGCCACGCGGCCACCCGCGAGAAGTCGGCGAACCGGGTCGCCTTGCCGTCCCCGCCGAAGAAGGAGAGGACGTAGCGGTGATCGTCGATCTCCGCGCCGGTCACGAAGCAGTAGCCGGCCGCCTTGGTGAACCCGGTCTTGCCGCCGAGCACCTTGTACTTGCCGGCGATGAGCGCCTGGTTCGTCGAGCCGTAGGCGATCTTGAGGTAGCCGCTCCTCGACTTCACCTCCGCCCACCGGGTGCCCATGATGTCGGCGAGGACCGGGTCGGCGAGCGCCGCCCGCAGCGCGAGCGCCATCTCGCGCGCGGTCGAGACGTTGCCGCGCAGCCCCGACGAGTCGGTGAAGCGGGTCTTCTTCAGGCCGAGGTCCCTGGCGACCGCGTTCATCTCGGCGATCAGCGCGGCCTGGTCCATGCCGGCCGCCCGGCCGAGCGCGGTCGGCGCCCGGTTGTCGGACGCCATCAGCATCGCGCGCAGGAGGTCGATGTTCTTGAAGGTCTGGCCCTGATCGAGCCGCGTGCGCGAGCCGCCCTTGGCCGCGCGCACGTCGCCGGCCGTGATCTCGGTCCAGCCGTCGAGGTCGAGCCCCTTCTTGCGGACCGCCAGCGCCACGAAGATCTTGGTCGTCGACGCGATCGCGCGGACCTCGTCGGGGTTCTTCGCGAAGACCTCGGCGCCGGTGCGAAGATCGAGGACGGCGGCGGACAGTGACCGAACGCTCGGGAGTTCCGCGCTCTTGTCGGCGGCAGCCGGGGTCGCGGCGACGCCCGCGAGCACCGCGGCGAGGGCGAGCGACCCGAGGAGCGTGGGGGCCAGACTGGCAGCCGGACTGCCGCCCGGACTGCCGCCCGGACTGCCGCCCGGACTGCCGGCAGATGTCACGAATCGCCGGTCGTGCATCGAACAGGGTGTAACACGCGCGGGGAGGCCGCGCGAAAAACCTTCCATGCACCCGCCCAAGCATGCTCGTCGGCGGAGGGTCCAAGGGATCCGCCGCCTCCTTTGCTTCCGACGAGATGGCGAGCCACGGCGATAGCGCTCGCCGATCAACCCGGGTAAACTCGACCCCGCGGGAGGTTATGCATGGATCCGCACGGTTCACCCATTCAGGACCAGATCGTCGGCATGACGATCGGCAACTACCAGGTCAAGCAGAAGCTCGGCGAAGGCGGCATGGGGTCGGTGTACCTGGCGGAGCACCCGCACATCGGCAAGAAGGTCGCCCTCAAGGTCCTGCACGCGGAGTTCGCGGCGGACCAGAGCGTGGTGGCGCGCTTCTTCACCGAGGCGAAGGCGGTGAACGACATCGGTCACCCCAACATCGTCGACATCGTCGACTACGGGATGATCCAGGGGCCCAACGCCGAGGGCCTCGTCTACTTCATCATGGAGTTCCTGCCCGGTCACACGCTGACCGATCTGATCCGGGCAGAAGCGCCGCTGCCGCCCGAGCGCGCGCTCAACATCGCGGTGCAGGTCGCGGACGCGCTCGCCGCGTCGCACAAGATGAAGATCGTCCACCGCGATCTCAAGCCCGACAACATCATGCTCGCGCCGCGCGGCCGCGAGCGTGACTTCGTCAAGCTGCTCGACTTCGGCATCGCGAAGCTGACCGGCGACCAGCCGGGCTCGCACAAGACGCGGACCGGCCTCGTCATGGGCACGCCCGCGTACATGTCGCCCGAGCAGTGCGAGGGGCGCGGCAACATCGATCACCGCAGCGACATCTACTCGCTGGGCATCGTCATCTACGAGATGATCACCGGCCGCGTGCCGTTCTACGGCGAGGGCTACGGTGAGATCCTGGTCCAGCACCTGACGGCGCGGCCGATCCCGCCGACGACGATCCGCGGGGTCATCCCGCCGCACGTCGAGCAGGTGGTGCTGAAGGCGATGGAGAAGTCGCCCGACAAGCGCTACCCGAACATGGACGAGATGGTGAAGGCGCTCGTCGACCCGGTCGGGTACGTCGAGGCGCACGGCGGCATCGCCGGGTTCCTGCAGGCGAACCTGGTGCCGTCGGACACGCCGGCGCAGCTCCCGGTGTCGCGGATCACGCCGTCGCCGCTGGCGCCGCTGACGCCGCCGCCGGGCGCGATGGTGGCGGCGCCGACCTCGGGGCCGACCACGCTCGGCGGCAGCACCGGCCAGGCGGTCGGCGGCGGCGAGCGGAAGAGCAAGACCGGCCTGTTCATCGGCATCGGCGTCGCGGTGGCCGCGGCGGTGGTCGCGCTGATCGTCGTCATGAGCGGCGGCAGCAACAAGAGCACCGCGGGCACCGGCCCGGGGACGGCGACGGATCCGGGCTCAAGCACCGGCTCGTCGAAGCCGGGGTCGGCTGGCTCGGCCGGCTCGGCTGGTTCCGGCGGCAGCGCGGCGCAGCCGGCGGGCGGCAGCGCCGGGAGCGCGGGCAGCGCGGCGGCCGCCGGTGGCAGCTCGGACCAGGGCAGCTCGGGCGGCAGCGCGGAGCCCGGCAGCTCCGGCGGCAGCTCGGACCA
>DASZXE010000099.1:0-10266 GCA_035546475.1 Kofleriaceae bacterium | reverse complement strand
GGCGCGGTGCGCGGGCTGCCGACGGTGCAGGTGCTGCCGGCGCAGTCGCCGCCCGAGCTGATGCCGCTCGTGCTCGGCCTCCACGACGAGCTGCTCCGCCGCCTCGCGCGCCGCGATCACCTGCGGCTCCTGCGCGGCCGCGAACGCGAGCTCGCCGAGGGCGCGTGGGTGCTGGTCGCCAGCGACGGCGAGGGCGCGCGCATCACGATCCGCCAGCCGGGCCGCCGCGATCAGCTCGAGCTGCGGATCGCGCTCGAGGTCGACGCGCTGGTCGCCGGCGCCGAGCTCGCCGGCCGGGTGATCGCGGCGTCGGTCGGCGCCGGCGGCGAGCGCGGCCTCGACGATCCGCCGATGCCGGCCGCGGCGCGGGCGTACCTGTGGCGGGCGCTCGAGCGCGGCCGCCACGACGAGCTCGATCGCCGGCTCGCCGACGACGACTACGCGGCGGCCGCCTGGCTGGCCGGCGACGATCCGCGGGTGATGGCGGGGCTCGCGATGTCGGAGGTGCGGCGCGCCTTCTTCTCCGATCCGCCGCGCCCCGAGCAGCTCACCCGCGCGATCGACCTGGCGACCCGCGCGATCACCGCCGCGCCGCACGCCGCCGAGGCGCAGCTCGCCTACGGCCGCGTGCTGCTCCACCTCGGCGACGTCGTCGGCGCCGCGGTCCACCTGCGCACGGCGATGGCGCGCGCGCCGTTCCTCACCGATCCGCACGAGTGGCTCGGCCGGCTGCTGCTCGAGGCCGGCTTCCTCGCCGAGGGCATGGACCGCATGCGCGAGGTGCTCGACATGGATCCCGACCTCGAGCAGCCGCGCTGGGCGCTCGCCCGCGCGCACGCGCTCGAGGGCCGCTGGGACCACCACGACGCGCTCCTGCGCGAGCTCGACCAGCGGCCGGGCGGCGCGACCCGCCTCGCGCTCGTGCTGCGCACCGCCGCCTGGCGCGGCGACCTGGCGACGATGGCGCGCATCCGCGCGATCAGCGCGCGCCAGCCGTCGATGCCGTGGTTCGAGCGGTCGCTCATCGACGCCGTCTGCGACGCGACGATCGCCGGCCGGTGGGCGGCGATCCGCGACCAGGTCCTGCGCACGGTGACGACCTCGCCCGACGACGGCGGCACCCGGCGGCGCGCGTTCCTCGCCCAGATCATCTGCGAGGTGGCGGCGGCGTCGGGCGACCTCGACGCCGCGATCGCGATGCTCGAGCTCGCCGTCGACAGCGGCCTCTTCGATCGCCACTGGCTCGAGCGCTGCCCGCTGCTCGTCCACCTCCGCCACGATCCGCGCTACCCGCCCTTGCACGCGCAGGTGCGCGCGCGCGCCCACGCGATCCTCGACGCCTTCTACGGCGACGCCGCGCCGCGCCGCCCCGGCGACACCGAGATCTTCGAGGCGGTCGACGTCCCCGACGCGCACAGCCTGGGCGCCGATCGCCCGGGCGCCTGATCGATCGGAGCCTGGTCGGAGCCTGGCCGGCGCCTCGTCGGCGCCTCAGGGCGGCAGCGGGATGACGACCGCGTAGCTGTCGTCGTTCATCGCCGCGGTCTGCATCGCGTCGGGGCCGCCCCCCTCGTAGCCGACCGCGATCGCGCGGTCGCCGGTCGTCGACACGGCGCCCGCCCACAGGCTGTCGTTGCCGCCGAGCGAGTCGATGAAGACGCCCGGCCCGAACGCGGCGTCGAGGTGGCCGCCGGCGTCGAGGACGCCCCACGCCGCGTCGAGCATCGGCGTGTTGAACGGCCCGACGGTGCCGAGCATCAGCGTGCGCCCGCGCGGCAAGGCGACCGCGTTGCGGCAGTTGTCGCTGACCTGATCGCCGGTGGGATCGATCACGACCGCGCCCTTGGCGGCGCCGCCCCAGCCGAGGTCGCGCGCGCCGGTCGCGAGATCGAAGCGCAGCGACACCCACGCCGCCGCCGGCCCGGTGTCGCGCCCGTAGCCGCAGGTGACGCCGAAGCCGCCCTCGGGGACGACGTTGTAGACCTCGGTCTGCAGCGCGAGGACGATGTCGTGGAAGACGCCGCCCTCGGCGAAGTCGGGCACCAGCGCGCCGGCCGGGCTCACCTTCATGACCACCGGCTGCGTCGAGCCCAGGCCGGGCGACGTCGCGTAGCCGCTCGCGATCACGCTGCCGTCGGGCAGGACGTTGATGCCGTGGACCTGCTCGCTGACGTCCTGGAGGTCGTAGGTGAAGCGGCCGGCGCCGCCGCCGTACGACGCGTCGACCGCGCCGTCGGCCGACAGCTTGACGATCGTGAAGTCGGTGTCGGTGCGCGGCTCGCCGAACAGCAGGCCGGGGTCGCGCGAGACGGCGTAGGCGTAGAGGACGCCGCTGGCCGGATCCTGGGCGAGGCCGCGCGCGCCGTCGAGGCCGGCCCGGTTGCCGTTCTGGTTCACCGCCGTCGTCAGGTCGAGCACGCGGACGCCGCCGTCGCCGAACGACGGATCGACCGC
Organism: Kofleriaceae bacterium; assembly: GCA_035546475.1. GTDB lineage: Bacteria > Myxococcota_A > Polyangia > Haliangiales > Haliangiaceae > UBA2376. The sequence goes on along the minus strand of DASZXE010000099.1, from coordinate 7,812 downwards.
GCCGCCGGCGTCGACGCGGACGAGCGCGACGTCGTGATCGTCCGGATCGGCCGCGTTCGGCACCGTCGCCTCGACGACGAGCTTGCCGCTCGCCTGCACGACCAGGCCGAGCTCGGAGTCGCCGTTCTCGCCGCGGTAGTCGAGCGGCGTGGTGGCGACGCCGCCGGTGCCGAAGTCGCCGTCGAGCCGGCCGTCGGCGGTCAGCTTCACGACCACGACCGAGCGGGTGGCGCCGATCGCCTGCGCGGCGAAGCCGGCCGCGTAGAAGGTGCCGTCGGGGCCGGTCGCGGCGGCGAGCAGCTCGTCGGGGCCGGCGGCCGACAGCGGCACCGCGACCGGCACCGGCCGCTGGTACGGCGGCGGCGCGTCGACGGGCGGCGCGCCACCGTCGTCACCGCACCCGGCGGCCAGCGCGAGCGCGGCGAGCACGGACGCGCGGGCGGCGAGCGTCATCATCGTCCTTCGCTCCTCAGTCGTTGTCGCCGGCGATCTCGGCCGGGATGTCGAGGCCGAGGACGGTCAGGAACTGGGTCTTGAAGTCGTTGACGACCACCTTCAACTGCTCGTGCAGCGCGACCAGCGCGTCGCGGTCGTTCGACAGGTCGCCGATGAAGTCGTCGGGCAAGGCGTCGGCCTTGCCGATCGCGTCGTCGATCTCCGCGACCATCCGGTCGGCGACGCTGCCGACGCCGGCGGCGGTCAGGTAGTCGTCGAAGCCCGGGCCGTCGACCGCCGCGCCGCTGCCGGTGAAGCCGACCCGCAGCACCTTCAGGTTCGAGCGGATCGCCTGCACCGCGCGATCGCTGTAGCGCAGCTCGACCTCGAGCAGGCACGGCGTCTCGACCGAGCCGCAGGCGTTCTGGATGATGCCGGCCGGCTCGCCGAGCTTCATGTCCTTCACCATGCGGTCGACGTAGAAGAGCGCGTCGGAGACCATGTTGATCGCCTCGCGCTGGGTCGGGATCGTCGACGCGCCGGAGCCGGCGAACACGAAGGTGTCGCGGTAGTTGCCGCCGTCGCGGTGCCACGTGTTCGCCAGCAGGTGGGCCTGTGCGTCGACGTCGACGGCGATCGCCGACGCCAGCGCGCAGCGCGCCTTCGCCCGGTCGGCGCCGAGCGCGTCCCAGCCGGCCGGCGTGGTGAGGCAGCTCGAGGTCGCGTCCTCGTCGTAGAGGAGGTACTCGATCGCCGCCAGCGACCGCTCGTTGTCGAGGCGCGCCGTGACGTCGTACCGGGCCGGCGTCGTCCAGCGGAGGACCACGTCCTTGTCGATCGAGCACGGCGCGACGAACGGCCACGAGTAGATGCGGTTGCGCAGCATCTGATCGATGCGCGCGGCCGGCCCGACCAGCACCGCCTCCGCGCCCTCCCAGGTGTCCATCGCGGTGACCCACGCGGCGCGCGCGCCGGCCTGCGCGCCGTCGATCGCGGGGGCGTCGCCGCCGTCGAGCGCCGCGCAGTAGCCGTCGATCGCCGTCGACACCGCGGCGGTCTGGTCGGCGAACGTGTCGTAGGTCGGGATCAAGACGTCGTCGGCGAGGTGGGCGAGCAGCGTCTCGCGATCGAACGGGATGTCGGCGTCGGGCGGCGCGCTGGCGCCGTCGTGGCCGCACGCCGCCGCGGCGACCACGAGCCCCAGGCCGGCGACGGCCAGCCCCGTGGCGGCAGCGACGCCTGCGCTCGACGGACGGCCGGTCCCCATACCGGCCGTACGATGCCCCACCGGCGCCCCCGGCCAGGTTACCGCCGCGTTACACGCCGCCGGTGCGCGAGGCGACGAGAGGCTAGAAGTGGGCCTTGCAGCCGAGGGTGAACAGGCGGGGCGAGTTCGGCCGCGCGCCGTACGGGCGGCGCGAGACGATCACGATCCGGTCGAACACGTTGTCGACGGTGCCGTACAGCTCGACGTGGTGCGGCAGGCGGAGGTGGCCGTTGACCTCGACGGTGAGCAGCGGCGCGGCGCGCTCGATCTCCGGGATCGGGCCCTGGCCGGCGACGTCGCGGCTCTCGCCGTGCCAGCGCGCCTCGGCGCCGGCCTCCCAGCGGGGCGCGGCGACCGACGCGCTCAGCTCGAGCTGCTGGCGCGGCAGGTACGGCATCTCGTCCCCGTCCTCGACGGTGCCCCAGGCGCCGAACGTCGACGTGAACGTCGTGTCGAACCGCGTGCGCGTCCAGGTGTAGGCGGCGTCGATCGGCAGGTGCAGGTGGTGGCGGAGCGGCACGTCGGCGGTCGCCTGCGCCTCCGCGCCCCAGATGCGCACCTTGCCGCCGTCGAACTGGTTGCCCTCGTCCTGCGGCTGGCAGCCGGACGACAGCGTGCAGGTGGCCTTGAGGTTCGAGTAGTCGCTGAAGAAGCCGATCACGTCGGCGTCGACGTGGCTCGAGCTCCAGCGGACGCCGGCCTCGTAGTTGACCGACAGCTCGGGCGTCGGATCGACCTCGGCCGACGGCGAGGCCGGCACGTAGCCGCGGTAGACGCCGGCCAGCACCGACAGGTCGTCGGTGACGTCGTAGGTGACGCCGCCGCCGGGGATGACGATGCTGCTGTAGCCGTCGGTGTGCGGCGCCGGGAAGTCCTCGTCGTGGATGCGATCGTCGAAGACCTGGTGGAGCACCTCGACGCGCACGCCGGCGGTCACCTGCAGCCGGTCCCAGCGGACCTGATCCTGCGCGTGCATCGCGAGCGCGGTGGTCTGCGCGGTCGAGTCGACCGTGTGCTGCTCGGGCCGATCCGAGCGGTGGAGCGTGCCGGCCATCATCAGGTAGCCGTCCTCGTAGCGGTCGCGGTCGGCCTTGTCGTAGTGGAGGCGGATGCCGGCGTCGAGCTGGTGGCGCGTCGAGCCCCACCGCTCCTCGGCGGCGTACATCGTCTGCACGCCCTCGGAGACGAACGTGCGGTCGTTGGTGCCGAACACCAGCTCGTCCTCGGGCGCCTGCGAGTCGGCGGCGCCGGTGAGCAGCGCGTAGAAGATCGGGTTGGCGCCCAGGTCCGGGTGGAAGATGACGTCGAGGAAGTTGCGCTGGCCGATGAAGGAGTCGACCTTGCCCCAGATGCGGTGGAACCAGTTGCGGTAGGCGGTCGTCGTCAGCCGCCGGTGGAGGCCGAGCTCGAGACGGTGATCGGCGCGCAGGCTGACGTGGTTCCAGTCGAACTCGTCGAGCTGGCTGGCGCGGTAGCGGCGCAGCGGGTTCGCCTGGAAGTCGGCCTCGGTGAGGCCGGTGTAGGTCTCGTCGGACTCCTCGCGCGAGTAGCCGATGCGGAGATCGAGCTGCTGGTAGTTCGTCGCGGTCGGCGAGCCGGTGACGCGGAAGGTGAGGTTGGCGTCGTCCTTGTCGAAGCCGGTCGGCCCGCCGCCGTCGAGCTGCTTGAAGCCGTCGGTGCGCAGCTTGACGTACTCGCCGAGGATGCCCCAGCGATCGTGGCGCTCGCCGAAGCGCGCGTGCAGCTTGCCGTAGAGGTCGCTGCCGAGCGCGGCGTCGACGTAGCCCTGGCGCTCGCCGATCGCGGGGAGCTGCGCGCTGATCAGGTTGATCGCGCCGCCGACGGTGTTGGGGCCGTAGATGATCGCGGCCGGCCCCTTCACCACGTCGACGCGGGTCATGCGGGTGACCAGCGGGAAGTAGTAGGCGGCCGGCGCGGAGTACGGCGCGGGCGCGATGAGGACGCCATCCTCCATCAGCGCGACCTTCGAGCTGCGCTCGGCGGCGGCGCCGCGCATGCCGATGTTGGGGCGGAGGCCGTAGCCCTCCTCGTCGCGGAGGTAGACGCCGGCGACGTGGGCGAGGACCTTGTGGATGTCGTCGTACTCGGTGCGCTCGAGGGTCTTCTCGTCGATGGAGGTCCTGGAGCCGGCGGGCTTCTTGTCGACGAGCTCGATCGTCTCGTTGCCGGCGCCGGAGTCGGTGTCGGTGTCGGTGTCGGTGTCGGCGGAGGTGGCGGGAGGCGGAGGCTGTGGAGGGGGAGACGGAGGCGGAGAGGGCGACGGCTGAGTCGCGGGCTCCCGCGGCGACGGCTGGGTCGCGGGCACGGGCACGGGCACGGGCACGGGTGCCGGCGCTGTGGGAGAAGGCGTCGGCGCCGGCGGCGTGACCGCAGGGTCCGGTCCCGCGGCCGCGACCGCCGGCACCGACAGCAACACGAGGGCCAGCGCGCGCTTCATCGCCGCGGCCTCAGGTGAACGGGAGGACCGACCGGCGCCGGGGTCACCCACCAGCGCGGTCCCAGGTCGCGCAGGTGCGCGAGGTCGACGGTCGGATCGATCATCGGGATCGGATCGCGGCCGTTCAGCGACACCGTGTTCTCGACGGTCACGACGACGTCGCCGTGGCCGGCCTCGCGCATGTCGTCGGCGATGCGGCGGCCGAGCTGCGCGATGAGGTCCGGCTGGCCGGACATCTCGCGCTCCTGCCGCGACGTCAGGTACTCGCTCGGCGGCACCTCGAGCTTCCGCCCGTCGGCGAAGTGGACGACGTAGTTCACGCTGCCGTGCTTCTCGCGGATCATCACCTGCCACGAGAAGCGCATCCCGTCCTCGTTCCACAGCACGTCGCCCGGATAGACGAAGTGGCGGAGCGGCAGCGCGACCTGCACGACGACGTGCAGGACGAGCAGCGCGCCGAGCCAGCGCGGCACCACCCGCGGCGAAGTCACCGCCGTCGTCGTCGTCGGCGGCGGCGACGCGCCGACCGGCAGCCACGCGACCAGCCGGCGCGGCCAGTCGGGCGGGAAGAAGATCAGCGCCGACGTGATCATGATGAACGGGAACATCCCGATGTTGAAGAGGTAGCCGACGACGACGTGGAACCCGACCAGCACCGCGAACGCGACCGGCCGCGTGCGCCGCCACGACATCCACAGCACGATCGTCGTGTCGAACAGGAAGCCGCCCCAGCTCATCGCGTACGCGGCCCAGCGGGTGTCGAGCCAGTGACCGATCCACGGCGTCTCGGTGCGCGCGGACAGCCAGATGTTGAGCGGCTGCGCGTGCACGAGCCAGTCGCTCTGCGCCTTCGCCAGCCCGGCGAACACGTAGACGACGCCGACCTGGAAGCGGAGCAGCCACACGGTCCATGCCGGCACCACGTCGAGGCGCAGCGCCGGCTTGCGCCAGGCATCGACCGACCACGCGCGGTGCGCGGGCAGCACCGACAGCAGCGCGCCGAGGAGGACGACCAGGTAGTGGTGGTTGAGGTAGTTGGTGACGTCGATGAGCTGCGTGTAGGCGAAGCCGAGCGTGAACAGCGGCGTCACGATGCGCGTCCACGCGCCGGCGGCGATCATGAGCGCGAGCGCGGCGAGCACGCAGTAGTGCACGTACATGCCGGCCGGCGACCACGGCACCACCCACCCGAAGCCGGGGTAGTGGAAGAAGAAGTGCGGGTCGGCGTACATCGGCTTGATCCAGCCGGTGCCGAGGAAGCGGACGATGCCGCTGAACATCATCAGGCCGAAGACGATGCGGAACGCGGCGAGCGACGCGACGTCGACCGGCCGCGCGGCGCGGTCGGCCACGCGGCGGGACAGGGTCGGCGGAGGCGTCACGGCGAGGGTCATCGGGCCGGAGCGTGGACGGGTCCGGGGCGCAGCATCGCAGCACCGGCGCGGTGCCCGACATCACCGCCGTGTTACATGGCCGCGGTGCGCACGCTCGAGCACCGGGTCGCCGGCCTCGTCCTCGCCGCGCCCGACGTCGAGGTCGGGCGGCGGTCGGTCTTCGCGCACCTGTGGCCGGCGGGGCAGCGGCTGGCCGAGCAGCTCGCCGGGCCGCTGGCCGCCGGGCTCGCCGGGCGCCGCGCGATCGAGCTGGGCTGCGGCCTCGGCGCCCCCGGGCTGGCGGCCGCGCGGGCGGGCGCCGACGTCTTGTTGACCGACGTCGAGCCGGAGGCGCTCGAGCTGGCGCGCGCCAACGCGCAGGCGAACGGCCTCGAGGTCGCCGTGCGCCGCCTGCGCTGGGGCGAGGTGCCGCGCGAGCTCGAGGGCGCGTTCGACGTCGTGCTCGCCGCCGACGTCGCCTACGACCCGCGCGAGCGGGGACCGCTGCTGGCGACGATCGAGGCGTTGCTCGCGGCGGGCGGCGTCGCCTGGCTGGCGGATCCCGAGCGGACGTCGCGCCGCGAGCTCCGCCACCACAGCGCGCTCGCGATCGAGCCGTGGGCGCGGCTGCCGGCGCCGCTCGGGCTGGCCACCAGCGACGACTCGGGCGATCGCGACGTCGTGATCTACCGGCTCGCGCGGGCGGCGGCCGCGGGGCGCGTCACGACGTGACCGGCGAGAAGGCGATCACCGAGTAGGCGACCGCCGGCTCGCTGCCGGGGTTGTGGTAGCCGTGGCGCTGATCGCCCTTGAAGGTGACGACGTCGCCGGTGGCCAGCCGGTAGCGCTCGCCGGCGACCGCGAGCTCGACGGTGCCGCGCTCGCAGGTCAGGTACTCGCGGGTGCCGGGCGTGTGCGGCACGCCGGCCATGCGCGCGCCGGGCGGCAGCTCCATCCGCTCGAGGTCGAGCCCGGGCAGCGACTCGGGCAGCAGCTTGCGGATCGTGACGTCGCCGCGCCGGCGGGTCGGCAGCGCGGCGGCGGTCAGGTGGCGCACCGGCCGGCGCGGGGCGGCGAGCAGCTCGTCGACGCGGACCTGCAGCGCGTCGGCGACCTTCACCAGCACCGCCAGCGTCGGGTTGGCGGCGCCCGACTCGAGGTGGGTCCAGGTGGCGCGCGGGATGCCGGCGGCGCGGGCGATCTGCGCCTGCGACAGGCCGCGCGCCTCGCGCACGGAGCGGATGTTGTCGGCGAGGTGGTCGGGCTCGCGGCTCATGCGATGGCCTCCTGCCAAGGGATTAGCACGGACGCCGACAGAGTGGCCGGGCGCGCGTACGGTGGCGGCAGGAGGACACGATGCAGATCCAGGGACGCGCTGCTCTCGTCACCGGCGCCAGCCGCGGCCTCGGCCGCGCCCTCGCCTTCGCGCTCGCCGGCCGCGGCGCGCGCCTCGCGCTGGTCGCCCGCCACCTCGGCCCGCTCGCCGACGTCGCCCACACCATCCGCGCGCGCGGCGGCGTCGCCCACGCGATCGCCGCCGACGTCGGCGACCAGGAGGCCACCCACCGGATCGCCGGCGAGGCCCAGGGCCTGCTCGGCGCGATCGACCTCCTGGTCCACGACGCCAGCACGCTCGGCCCGCTGCCGCTGCGGCTCCTGCTCGACACCGACTGCGAGGACCTGGCGGCGGTGCTCGAGACCAACCTCGTCGGACCGTTCCGGCTGACGAAGGTGCTCGCCGGCGCGATGGCGCTGCGCGGCGCGGGGACGATCGTCCACCTGTCGAGCGACGCGGCGGTCGAGCCGTACCCGCGCTGGGGCGCCTACGGCGTGTCGAAGGCGGCGCAGGACCACCTGAGCCGCGTGCTGGCCGCCGAGCTCGACGGCACCGGCGTGCGCGTGCTCGCGGTCGACCCGGGCGAGATGGACACGGTCATGCACGCGGACGCGGTGCCGGAGGCGGACCGCGCGGCGCTGCAGCGGCCCGAGGACGTCGCGGCGCGGATCGTCGAGATGATCGAGGACCCGGTGCGCGCGCCGAGCGGCGCGCGGCTGGTGGCCCCGGCGTGGGAGCGGCGGCCGTGATCGCGGCGGCGGTGGCGCGCGCGCTCGACGAGCGGGCGGCGATCGGCGCGCCGGGCGCACCCTGCCCGCTCGCGGCCGACGAGGTCGATCGCCACGCGGTGCGGCTGGTGACGATCGCGACGGGCGCGCGGCAGGTCGAGCTGCACCGGTGCGCCGAGCTGCCGGCGCTGCTGGCGCCGGGCGACCTCGTCGTC
>DASZXE010000098.1:0-4133 GCA_035546475.1 Kofleriaceae bacterium | reverse complement strand
CGGCGGCCTGCCGCTGCTCACCGACGTCGAGCCGGGCGACTTCGCCGGCATGGCCGCCCGCTTGCGCGCCGGCTGCCGCGCCGCCGTGACCCGCCCGGTCGCGCCCGACCACCTGATCGCCCGCGTGCGCCGCCTGCCCGGCGCCCGCCGCGCCTCATCGATGTCCACCCTGGCGCCGGCCTGAGCCGTGGCCGCCTCGCTCCCCGCGCCGACACCCGCCCGGGGCAAGCGCAGCTTCCGCCTGCGCCTGCTCGTCATGGCCGCGCTGCTGGTCACCATCCCGCTCGTCGCGGTCGGCTGGCGGCTCATCGACGTCAACCGCGGCGCGCTCGAGGACACGACCCGCGACCAGCTCTTCGCCGTCATCGGCGACGTCGCCCACACGCTCGACGACACGCTCGACGACGCCGAGCACGAGCTCGCCACGATCGGCGGCATCCTCGTCCGCGACGACCTCACGACCGACACCCGCCTCGACCTGATGCGCGCGCAGGTCGACGCCTCGACGACGCTGCGGGCGGTCGCCATCTTCGACGAGCACGGCCAGCCGGTCGGCTCGCTGCGCCGCCCCGCCGCCCCGGGCGAACCGGCCGAGCCGCTCCCCGCGACGCTGCCCGACGCCGCGCGCACCGCCACCGCCACCGCCGGCCCCGGCGCGGTCACCGTCGGCGACGTCGTCGCCGGCCCCGACGGTCCCCGCGTCACCCTGGTCGCGCCGCTCCACGGCACCCGCGCGACCTGGTACGCGGTCGCGCTCGTCTCGCTGGCCGCCACCCAGGACCGCATCGAGCGGATCGACCACGACACCTTCGCCGACGACCTCGACGCGCTGCTCGTCGTCGATCGCGACCTGCGCGTCATCGCCGCCCCCGATCCCGAGCGGTCGATCGGCCTGCCGCCGGCGCCGCGCGAGGGCCTGCTCGCCACGCCGCCGCCGACCGCGACCGATCGCGGCCTCCTCCTGTTCGGCGTGCGCGCCACCGGCCACGGCAAGCGGGTCGCCGCCGCCCGCCAGCTCGGCCGCACCGGCTGGCTCGTCGTCGCCGAGCTGCCGTACGACCGCGCGTTCGCGTCGCTCGCCCGCATGCGGCGCACCGTCGTCGTCGTCGTCCTCGTGACCCTCGCCCTCGCCCTCGCCGCCACCTTCGCGTGGAGCGGGCGGCTCGCCGCGCCGGTCCGCACGCTGGTCGACTTCGCCGGCGACCTCGCGCAGCGCCGCTTCGATCGCCGCGTCGCGCTCCACACCGGCGACGAGCTCGAGGACCTCGCCGCGGCGATGTCGGGCGCCGCCGCCGACCTCCAGACCAGCGAGGCCCGCCTCGCCGAGGAGCGCCGCATCCGCGCCGACCTCGGCCGCTACCTGCCGAGCCAGCTCGTCGACCAGATCGTGCGCCACGAGCAGGACCTCGCGCTGGGCGGTGAACGCCGCACGGTGACGGTGATGTTCGCCGACGTCGCCGCCTTCACGACGCTGGTCGACCGCCTGCCGCCCGAGACGGTCGTCACGATCCTGAACCAGCTCTTCACGATCCTGACCGAGATCGTCTTCCGCCACGACGGCACGGTCGACAAGCTGATCGGCGACTGCGTCATGGCCTTCTGGGGCGCGCCCGGGGCCCAGGCCGACCACGCCGCCCGCGCGGTGGCCGCCGCCGAGGACATGATGCGCTGGCTGGAGGTGGGCAACGACGCCTGGCAGGCCGCCCACGGGGTGACCATCCACCTGGCCATCGGCATCAACACCGGCGAGGTCGTGGTCGGCAATTTCGGCTCCGAGACGCGCATGGAGTACACCTGTATCGGCGATCCCGTGAACGTCGCTGCCCGACTCGAGGCCCTGGCGCGTCCCCAGCAGATCCTGGTGACGCGGGCGACGCGTGACGCCGCGCCGGCCGCGGAGTACCTCGCCGCCGGCACCCACGCCATGGCGGGCCGCGCCGCGCCGATCGAGCTGTTCGAGGTCCGCCCGTGACCGACGAGGACGCGCCCACCCAGCCCGGCAGCTCGCGCTCGATCGCGGCCCTCGACGAGGCGGCGGCCGGCACCCTCATCGGCGACCGCTACCGGCTCGACAAGCGGATCGGCTCGGGCGGCATGGGCTCGGTCTGGCGCGCCCACGACCTGCGCCTGCAGCGCGACATCGCGCTCAAGCTGGTGGCGCTCGCCCAGCCGCTGGCGCGCATGCGGTTCATCCGCGAGGGCAAGGTCGCGGCCCGGCTCGATCACCCGGGGCTGTGCCGGGTCTACGACGTCGGCGAGCGGCGCGGCATCGGCCACCTGGTGATGGAGCTGCTCGACGGCGAGACGCTCTACCACCGGATGCTGCGCGCGAACCCGCCGCTGACCTGGCGGCTCGACCTGATGGCGGAGGTCGCGCGCGCGATGGCGGCGGCGCACGCGCAGAGCCTGGTCCACCGCGACCTCAAGCCCGACAACATCTTCCTCGACAAGACGAGCGGCGCCGAGCGCGCGGTGGTGATCGACTTCGGGCTCGCGTTCCTCGACGGCGCCGATCAGGGCGAGCTCGGCCGCCTGACCCAGAGCGACATCACCGGCGGCACGCCGCTCTACATGGCGCCCGAGCAGGCGCGCGCGCTGGCGATCGGCGCGCCGGCCGATGTCTACGCGCTCGGCTGCGTGCTGTTCGAGCTGCTCGCCGGGCGGCCGCCGTTCGAGGGCGCGCCGGCGGCGGTGATGTCGCGCCAGGTGTTCGCCACCCCGCCGACGGTGGCGGAGCTGGTCGACGTCGATCCGGCGGTGAGCACGCTCGTCAGCGACATGCTCGCCAAGCTGCCCGAGCAGCGGCCGACGATGACGGAGGCGGCCACGCGGCTCGACGCGCTGAGCGCGGCGGCGGCCCAGCCGCGGCGGCCGCGCACCAGCAGCCCGGGGCTGCGGGTACACCGGGCGCTGACCCGCAACCTCGAGGCGGCGAGCGCGCTGCCGGTCGCGCCGGCGATCGGGGCGGTGGTGGCGGTCGGGCCGGTGCCCGACGACATCCTGGTCGCGATCGCGGCGGCCGGGATGAGCGCGCGGCGGGCGGCCACCGTCGACGCGGCGGCGGCGCTCGCGCGCGGCGAGCCGCGGACCGTCGTGCTGGCGGACGCCACCGACGAGACGGTGCAGGCGCTGTGCGCGCTCGGCGCGCCGGTGATCGCCGTCGCCGACGTCGGCGCGCTCGACCAGGCCGCGCGGCTGGCGCGCCTCGGCTGCGCCGACGTCGTCACCCGGCCGATCCAGCCGGCGGTGGCGACCCGCAAGATCCTGCGCGCGCTGCGCCGGCTGCCGCCGAGCCCGCCGCCATGACGGCCCAGCCGCGACGGAGTGGGGACGCGAGCGCAGCGAGGACAGGGGTATCCCCACGGCCGAGCGGCCGAGCGCGCGAGCCGGGTCGGACAGAGTCGAGCACGCGCGGGTGGGCGGCGTTCGTGGTGGCGGCGGTGGTCGCGGCGTCGGCGCCGCCGGTGCGCGCCGACGACGGCGACGACACCGTCGACTACGTCGTCAAGCCGGGCGACACCTGCTACGGCATCGCGGCGCGCGAGCTCGGCGATCGATCGAAGCTGAACGTGCTGCACCGGCTGAACCCGCAGCTCGGGCCGTTGCCGCACCACCTCGTCGCCGGCCAGATCCTGAAGCTGCCGAAGGTGAGCCACGACGCCGACGCGCACCTGACGGGGACGGCGGGCATCGTCCGCTTCCGGCGGCCGGCGGAGGCGGTGTGGGACGCGGCGCGGCGCGGCATGGAGCTGTTCCGCGCGTGGCGGGTCGGCGCCGAGGACCGGTCGAGCGCGGAGGTGACGTTCCTCGACGCGGACCGGCTGCAGCTCCGCGAGAACACGATCGTCATCATCTACGGGCCGGAGGCGGCGCGCGCGCGGGTGACGCCGAACGAGACGGTGCTCGAGGAGGGCACGCTGCGCAGCCGGCTCGGCGAGCTGTCGCCGACGGTGCGGGTGAGCACGCCGACGGCGATCGCGACCCTGGCCGGCGGGTCGGCGCTGGTCGGCGTGCTGGCGGGCAGCAGCACGGTCGCGAACCACGAGGGCAAGCCGGTGGCGCTGGCGGGCAAGGCGGGGGGCGCGGTGCGGGTGGCGGCCGGCATGGGCACGCGCGTCGCGCACGGCAAGCGG
>DASZXE010000097.1:0-2027 GCA_035546475.1 Kofleriaceae bacterium | reverse complement strand
CCGGCCGAGGCGCCCCAGGCGGCCGTTTCGCCGGCGGCGCCGGCAGAAGCCACGGCCCAGGCGCAGGCGCAGGCCCAGGCCCAGGCGGAGGCGCCAGGAGCCGCTCCGATCGCGCAGCCGGTGGCCGCGCCGCCGGTGGAGACGCCGCCGGCCGTGGAGACGCCGCCGCACGTGACGCCGCCGCCGATCGCCGCGGTGCCGGCGCCGCCGCCTCCGCCGCCCTCGCCTCACTACACGCCGGCGCCGTGGGTGCCGCCGCCGTCGAGCGCGTATCCGGTCGCGCCGCCATCGACCTACCCTGCCGCCACCGGCGGCTACGCCGCCTACGGCGTCGCCTCGAGCGCGCCGTCGGCCAGCGCGCCGATCGAGTACACGTCGACGCCGCCGATGGCGCGCCCCGATCCGCTCGGCGCGTGCAACGCCCTCGTCGGCGAGCCGCGCTACGCCGCCTTCGCGCGCACGCTGATGATCCGGCCCGGCGGCCGCTGGTACGACGTCGTCGAGGTCTGCCGCACCGGCGGCGTCGCGCCGCCCGCGACCCTGCCGACCGACGGCCTGTACGTCACCTGGGTCGAGCACCCGCACCCCGATCCCAGCCTCGCCGCCGTCGTCTTCCTCTCGCTGCGCACCGGCTGGAGCGCGGTGCTGCTCTGCCCGCGCGCGCGCTGGTGAGCCGAGCACGATGCGCGTCCTCGTCCAGCACCGGAGCACGTACCGGTACCCGCGGCCGGCGGTGCTCGGCCCGCACCTGTTCCGCCTGCGGCCGTGCAACCACACGCGCGCCCGCATCGAGAGCTACCGGCTCGCGATCGCCGGGCCGCACCGCCTCTACTGGCAGCAGGATCCGCACGGCAACCACGTCGCGCGGGCGACGTTCCCGTCCGGCCAGCCGACCGAGCTGCTCGATGTCCTCGTCGAGGTCGCGGTCGAGCTCGCGCCGATCAACCCGTTCGACTTCCTCGTCGATCCGCGGTGCCGCGCGCTGCCGTTCGCCTATCCCGACGGGCTCGAGGGCGAGCTGGCGGCGTTCCGCGACCAGCACGATCCGGCCTACGCGCTCGGCGACGCGGCGCGCGCGTTCCTGAGCGGGCTGCCGCGCGACGGCGACGTCGTCGACGCGGTGGTCGCCTGCAACCACGCGGTCGCGCGCGAGGTCCGCTACGTCATCCGCGAGGAGGCCGGCGTGTGGACGCCGGAGGAGACGGTGACCCACGGCCGCGGGAGCTGCCGCGACTCGGCGGTGCTGCTGGTCGCCGCGCTGCGCTCGCGCGGGCTCGCGGCGCGCTTCGTCTCGGGCTACCTGATCCAGCTCGCCGACGAGGGGATGATCCCGGATCAGCCGCGCGGCATCGATCGCGACGTCGTCGATCTGCACGCGTGGGCCGAGGTCTACCTGCCGGGCGCCGGCTGGATCGGGCTCGACGCGACGTCGGGGCTGCTGTGCGGCGAGGGGCACGTGCCGCTGGCGGCGACCGCGTCGCCGGCGCTGGCGTCGCCGCTCGACGGCACCTCGGACACCGCGGCGTCCGCCGTCGACTTCTCGACGTCGATCCGGCGGCTGGGCCACGAGCCGCGGCCGACGGCGCCGTACACCGACGAGGTGTGGACCGCGCTGCTCGATGGCGCCGATCGCGCCGACGCCGCGCTCACGGCGGAGGGACTGACGCTGACCGTCGGCGGCGAGCCGACGTTCACGTCGCGCGAGCACCCGACCGCGGCCGAGTGGAACGGCGCGGCGCTCGGGCCGAGCAAGTGGACGCAGGGCCGGCGGCTGGCGGCGCGGCTGCAGGAGGCGCTCGCGCCGGGCGGCGCGCTGCTCGTGCGCATGGGCAAGCACTACCCGGGCGAGCCGCTGCCGCGCTGGGCGATCGAGATCGTCGCGCGGCGGGACGGCGCCGCGGTGTGGCCGGTGCGCCCGCTGCCGGCGGCCGGCGAGCTCGAGGCGGCGCAGCGGCTGATCGCGGCGATCGCCGGCGAGCTCGGGCTGGCGGCGCCGGCGGGCGGCCTCGTCGGCCACCCGGCCTTCG
>DASZXE010000096.1:0-21613 GCA_035546475.1 Kofleriaceae bacterium | reverse complement strand
CAGCCCAGCCTGCACCCGATCTGCAAGCAGCGGATCGTCACGCCGATCGCGATCGACTTCGCTCCTCACGACGGCGGCACGCTGCTCGTGACCATCGATCCGACGGCGTGGGTCGCCAACGTCGACTTCGCGACGGTGCCGCCGTCCGGAGTCATCCCCGACGACAACTCGACCGACGCCAGCCAGAACCTGTTCACCGGCCTCCGCTCGGTCGGGGCCTATCGACTGTCGTTCCAGTAACCCAGGAGATCCCATGTCACTCGTCCGTCAGCTCTCCATTGCGGCCCTCGCCGCGCCGTTCGCGCTCGCCGCGTGCGGCGGCGACGATGGTCAACCGGACCCCAAGGTCTGCTCCACCAACAGCGGCATGGGAGTCCTCGCGGACTTCTCCGTCCCGTGCGACCCCGGCGGCAACGGCATCCTGTTCACCGCGTCGGGCGAGGGCTTCGCCATCAGTGGCTACGACTTCCCGCCTGGCCCCGACCAGGAGGTCGCGTTCGTCGACGGCTGGGAGCTGCGCTACGACCGCGTACTGACCACGTTCGACCACATCACGCTGTCGCAGGGTCCCGACAAGTCGGCCAGTGACCAGTCGCTGTGCGACGACGGCAGCGGCGGCAGCGTCAAGTGCGGCACCGGCAAGTCGGTGGTGGCCGAGGTCGATGGCCCGTTCGCGATCGACCTGCACAAGGGCGGGGAGATCGTCAATCCCGACGGCGATCCGACCGCGGCCGTCGCCGCGCTGACCGGCCAGAACAAGGTCGGCAACGCCGCGTTCGATCCGAGCGAGCGCTATGCGTTCGGCTTCGAGGTGGTCAAGGCCACGACCAGCGCGAAGAACATCAACCTCGACGCGGACGATCTGGCCGACTACCAGATGATGGTGGCGCAGGGCTTCACCACGCTGTTCGTCGGCACCGCGACCTGGAAGGGCAACAACGACGGCTCGCTCACCGGCTCGGGCTGCACCACGACCGACCCCAACTACGACTTCGCGGCGATCTCCACCCACCCGGTGCACTTCAAGCTCGGCACCACCGCCCCGACCGTCTACCGCAACGCGCAGAACCCGAACAACGATCCGGCGGCGCCGCTCGGCGACGAGGAGCACCAGCGCGGTATCCACACCGTCGCCAACGACAAGACGGTCGCGCAGTTGACCTTCCACCTCGACCACATGTTCTGGGAGAGCTTCGTCCACGACTCGCCGGCGCACTTCGACCAGTTCGCCGCGCGCTACGCCGGCTCGACGACCGACCCGATGGCGGTCATGGCCGACTACAAGGGCTACGCCCTGACGCCGTTCGTCGACCACCAGGGCCACACGCTGCCCTGGCGCAACTGCCTCGGTGATCCGCTGCCCGCGACCGTCGGCATGACCTTCTCGACCGAGGGCATCAACGTCGTGCCGGGCGGTACGTGCGACGCGTCGAGCTGCACCATCATCCGCGACTTCTACGACTACACGATGTACAACCACAGCACCTTCGGGCACCTGAACGCCGACGGCCTGTCGTTCGTCGATCGCCAGTATCCGTCGCCCCCGTGAGCATCTGCTCCCTGCCAGCACCTGACGCGCGCCGAGGCGATCACGGTCATCGCGGTCATCCCGACGCGGTGCAGCCCGAGTCGCAGCACCAGCCGAGCGAGCCCAGCCGATGAGCGCCGAACCGTCCCGGACGACCGCCGATCCGTACCGCGGCGTGGTGTGGATCCTGCTCGCGCTGACGTCGGTCGGGTCGGCGGGCGCGCTCGTCGTCGCCGGGTTCGCGCCGCTCACGCTCGACGCGGCGCTCGTCCTCGGGATCGCCGGCAGCGTCCTCTACGGCGTGCTGCGCGCGCAGGAGGTCCGCAGGTCGCGTCCGGGGAGGCGACCGAAGAACCGACCGAAGCCACGGCCGGCCGAGGAGCGCGACCGCCCACCGCCCACACCGCGCGAGGCGCTGGCCGGGCTCCGCACGGTCATCGCCGTGGCCAGCCTCGTCGCGGTGCTGGTCGATCTGATGTTCGACCTCGATGGTCAGGTGGGGCCCGAGGGCAGGACCAGGGGCGTGGCCGCGCTGATCGCCGTGGGCGTGTGTCTCGCCGCCGCCGGGACCGCCGGCCTGGCGGCTCGTTACTTCGGCGGCATCGACGCCGCGCAACTGCCGGAAGCGCCGGCGCTGTGCCGGGGCGGTCGCACGAGCGCCTGGCTGCTGGTCGTCGTCGCCGCCGCGGTCGGCACCGCCTGGGCGCGGCTGTCGGGCGTGACCTGGGCGCTCCACCTCGTGGTCGTGGGCGTCGTGGCCATCGCCGGCGTCAACATGCTGCGGTCCCGGCCAGGCCCGGAGTCCGACGTCTTCGTGAACGAGGTGGCGGTGCTCGACCTGCTCGGCAGCCGGGCCAACGTCATCGCGAGCATCCTCGACGGCGCGCAGCGCCAGCTCGGCATCGATCTGCGCTCGACCTGGGCGCTGACCGTCGTCCGCCGCTACGTGCAGCCGCTCGCGCTCGGGCTCGCCGTGCTCGGCTGGCTGTCGACCGGCATCACCATCGTCGGCCCCGGCCAGAACGGGATCGTCGAGAGGTTCGGAGTCGCCCGCGCCGCGCCGCTGGGCCCGGGGCTCCACGTCCACTGGCCGTGGCCGGTCGACCACGTCCTCCGGATCCCGGTGGTACGCGTGCGGTCCTTGACGGTCGGCCACGAGGGCGAGGAGGCCGGTGGTCCCGAGAACGTGCTGTGGGCGCGCCAGCACGCCGCCAACGAGTACACGTTGCTGCTCGGGGACGGCCACGACCTGATCACGGTCGACGCCGCGGTCCAGTACCGGATCCGCGACGTCGTCGCCTGGCACTACCAGAGCTCGAACCCGGCCGACGCGCTCCGCGCGATCGCGTACCGGGCGGTGATGCGCGCGACGGTGAACCGCACCCTGGGCGACGCGCTGTCGGAGAACGTCGCGACCCTGACCGCGCAGATCCGCGATGCCGTGCAGGCGGAGGCCGACGCCCTCGACCTCGGCGTCGACGTCGTCGCCTTCACGATCGGCGGCATGCACCCGCCGGTCGACGTCGCCCGCGACTACCAGGCGGTGGTGTCGGCCGAGCTCGGCAAGGTCACCGCGATCGTCGGCGCGCAGGCGGTCCGCAACCGGCTGATCCCGACGGCCGAGGCCGCGGCGGCCAACGACTCGACCACCGCCAAGGCCGAGGCCGCGACCGACCTCGCCCGTGCCGCCGGCGAGGCCTGGTCCTTCCGCGCCCTCGAGGCGCAGTACCACGCCGATCCCGCCGAGTATCGCTTTCGCCGGCGCCTCGAGGCCCTCGAGCAGGGGCTGGCGCACCGGCGCTTCACGATCGTCGACGCTCGCATCATGCGAGACGGAGGTGAGCTGTGGCTGACGCGATGAAGACCCAGCGCTGGCTGCGCACGATCGTCGGCACGCTGGCGCTGGCCGCGATCGGCTTCCACGCCACCGCGGTCGTCGTCCGCGAGGGCGAGGTCGCGCTGGTCACCAGGTTCGGCAAGCCGCAGTGGACCGCCACCGAGCCCGGCCTCCACTGGAAGCTGCCGTGGCCGATCGACGAGACCACCAAGCTCGACACCCGCCGGCGCGTCTACGAGACCGGCCACACCGAGATGCTGACCCGCGACAAGAAGAACGTCATCGCCCGGACGTTCGTGGTCTGGCGGATCGGCAACCCGCTCCTGTTCTTCCAGGCGGTCGGCAGCCAGGCCCAGGCCGAGGCCAAGCTCGATGGCCTGCTGACCAACGCCGCGATCGGCACGCTCGGCGGCCACGACCTGTCGGCGCTGGTCTCGACGACGCCGGCCGACCTCCAGGTCGATCAGATCGAGGCCGAGCTGCTGGCGTCGACCTCGTCGGTCGCGCTCGACAACTACGGCGTCACGATCGAGCAGGTGCGCCTCGAGCGGATCTCCTTGCCCGAGGAGAACGTCACCGCCGTCTTCGCCCAGATGCGGGCCGAGCGGGCCCAGTTCGCGGCCAAGTTCCAGGCCGAGGGCGAGCGCGAGGCCAGCCGGATCCGCAGCGAGGCCACGCTCGAGGCGGCCAAGATCCGCGCCACCGGCGCGCAGGAAGCGGCGCGCATCCGCGGCGAATCGGCGGCCGAGGTCGCCCGCACCTACGCCGACGCCCACAAGGTCGACCCCGAGCTGTACCGCTTCACCCGCTCGCTCGAGTCGCTGGACAAGCTGGTCACCGACGGCACGTCGCTGATCCTGCGCACCGATGCCGAGCCGTTCTCGTTGCTCGAGAGCCAGCCGACCCGATGAGGAGCGCCGCCCCACCGTCGGAGATGAGCCGGCTCGCCCGGCCGCTCGCCCGGCTGCTCGACGCCGCGTGGCGCCGCATGCACTGGTGGATCGCGCTCATGGCGATCCTCTACCTCGCCTCGGGCATCACGATCGTCAAGCCGGGCGAGGTCGCGATCGTGCTGCGCTGGGGCCGCCTGGTCCCGGGCACCCACGGCCCCGGGCTGGTCTTCGCGCTGCCGCGGCCGATCGACGAGGTCGTCCGCGTCGACGTCAAGCACGTGTCGGAGCTGCGGGTCACCGCGCTCACCGACCTCACCGGCGGCGTCTCGGCGTCGCTCGATCCGCTGCGCACCGGCTACGCCGTGTCCGGCGATCACAACATCGTCCACGTCGACATGGTGGCGCGCTATCAGGTGCGCGATCCGGCCGAGTGGGCGCTGCACGGCGCGCGATCGGTCGACGTGCTGCGCGTCGAGGTCACCGCCGCGATGGTCCGGTCGCTGGGCGAGATGGGCGTCGATCGCGTGCTGGCGGATGGCCGCAAGGAGCTGATCGAGACCACCACCCGGCGGACCCAGGCCGGCCTCGACGCGGCCCACACCGGGCTCGCGCTGGTCTCGCTCGAGCTGACCCGGCTGTCTCCGCCGCTCGCGGTCGCCCGCGACTTCGACGCGGTGCAGAGCGCCGTCATCGGCGCGACGACGGCGCAGAAGCGGGCCCAGGAGATCGCCCAGCGCGAGCTCCCGCAGGCCCAGGCCGACGCCGACCAGGCGATCCAGGAGGCGCACGGCGAGGCCGCCGATGCGCTGGCGCGCGCCAACGGCGACGCCGCGGCCTTTCTCGACCTCGATCGCGAGTACCGGCAGAACCCGGCGGTGGTGCGAGAGCGGCTCTACCGCGATGCCGTCGAGCGCGCGATCTCCGCGGGCCGGGTCCGCTGGGTGCCGCCTCCGGTCGGCAAGCGCTACGAGGGGCTGCGCATCACCGTCGAGCCCGGAGCCGGCGCGGCAGCTGCCGGCCAGGGCAACGGCGGGGCGGGCGGCGACGGCCAGGACGAAGGGGAGGGCGACTAGCCATGAGCGGCCTCCCCGACACTCTCGCCGCCGACGAGCGGCGCCGGATCAGCATCCGCCTCGGCACCGGCCTGGTCGCGATCGGCCTGCTCGCGCTCGGCACGCTGCTCCGCCGACTGCAACCGGAGGCGTGGCAGGTCGGCGAGCTGTGCCGCGGCCTCGCCGTGCTGGTGGTCGGGGTACCGACGCTCGTCTCCGGCATCCGCGGGCTGGTGACCGGCGACACCCGGCGGACCACCGACCAGCTCGTGGCGCTGGCGATCCTCGCCGCCGCGTCGATCGGTCAGTTCGTCACGGCGACGCTGATCCCGCTCGTGCTCGAGATCGGCCGGCTGTTCGAGGAGCGGAGCGCGCTCGGCGCCCGGACGGCGATCGAGGGCATCCGCGCGCTCGCCGCCCGCCAGGCGGTGAAGGTACACGACGGCGTCGAGACGCGCGTCGACCCCGACAGCCTGGCCGCGGGCGACGAGATCATCGTGCGGCCGGGCGAGCGGATCGCCGTCGACGGCATCGTCATCGAGGGCCGCGCCGCGGTCGACCCGTCGGCGATCACCGGCGAGTCGGTGTACCAGGACGTCGGGCCGGGCAGCACGGTGTTCGCCGGCACCGTCGCGCTCGACGGCCTGCTGCGGATCTCGGTGCGCGGCGCGGGGGCCGACACGATCCTCGGCCGGGTGGTGGCGCTGCTCGCCGAGGTCGAGCGCACCGCGGTGCCGGTGCTGCGGCTGTTCGAGCGGCGCGCCGGCGTGTGGCTGCCGCTGGTGCTGACGATCGCCGCCACGACCCTGTTCGCGACCGGCGATCTGGTCCGCGCGATCACCGTGCTCGTGGTCGCGACGCCGACCGCGCTGGTGGTCGCCGGGCCGGTCGCCGTGATCGGCGCGATGACGGTGGCGACCCGGCTGCGGATCCTGATCAAGAGCAGCGACTTCTTCGAGCGCGCCCCCGACGTCGACACGCTGATCCTCGACAAGACCGGCACCGTCACGGTCGGCGCTCCGACGGTGAGCGAGATCGTGCCGGCCGCGGGCGAGTCGGAGACGAGCGTGCTCGCGGTCGCCGCGGCCTGCGGGTTCGGCTCGCTCCACCCGGTGTCGCGGGCGGTGGTCGAGGAGGCCCGGGCCCGCGACATCGTCGCCCAGCGCCCGAGCGAGCTGCAGGAGCGGCCCGGGCTCGGCGTGGTGGCGACGATCGGCCGCCACGCCGCGGTGCTCGGCCGGGCGGCGCTGCTGCGCGAGCTCGGCATCGCCGTCGACGAAGACGGCGGCGGTGACGCGTCCGAGGTCTGGGTGGCGGAGGACGGCCACGCGCTCGGTCGCATCGTGCTCCGCGACCGGCCGCGGGCCGACGCCCGCGAGGCGCTCGACGCGATGCGGGCGCTGGGCATCGACCGGCTCATCCTGCTCACCGGCGATCGGG
This sequence comes from Kofleriaceae bacterium, assembly GCA_035546475.1. Lineage (GTDB taxonomy): Bacteria > Myxococcota_A > Polyangia > Haliangiales > Haliangiaceae > UBA2376. The sequence goes on along the minus strand of DASZXE010000096.1, from coordinate 14,863 downwards.
AGGCGGCCGCGCGCGACGTGGGCGAGGCGCTCGGCTTCGACCAGGTGATCGCCGAGGTGCTGCCGGCGCAGAAGCTCGAGGTCGTGCGCGCCGAGCAGGAGGCCGGGCGGACGGTGATGATGGTCGGCGACGGGGTCAACGACGCGCCTGCGCTCGGCGGCGCGGACGTGGGGATCGCGATCGGCGCCGAGCTCAACGAGGTCGCGCTCGGCGGCGCCGATGTGGCCCTGCTCGGCACCGATCTCGGCCGGCTGCCGCGCTTGCTCGGGCTCGCCGATGCGACCCGGCGCGTGCTCGGCCAGAACGTCTGGCTCGCGTTCGGGATCTCGATCGCGATGATCGTGCTGGCGGCCGCGGGCGTGCTCGATCCGCTGACCGGCGCGCTCGCGCAGAGCGCCGCCGTCGTCGCGGTGGTCGGCAACAGCGCCCGGCTGCTCGGCACCAACCGCGCGGTGGCGCGCGGATGACGGCGCCGCCGGCCGTCGGCGGCGGGCGCCTCGACGCCGGCCAGAATGCGACGGTGCGCACCACGGTGCCGGCGCCACCTTGACGATCCGGTCGCGCAGGCGTAACCGAAGAGACGTGGCGAGAGCGACGCGCCCTCGTCTGTGTTCGCGGGCCGAGCGCTCCGCGTGCCCCGAGCTCGGGCCGCGCCCCGTCCCGCCGGCGCCTCGCCGGAGATCCGCCAGGTCCGGTGCGCCGTCTCGCCGGTCGCGCGTCCTGGCCTCCGCGCTGGCGGCGGTCGCGGTCAGCCTCGCGGTCCTCGCCGCTCCCGCCCAGGCCAATGGCCGCTTCCCGCGGACGGTGCGGCTCGTGGTCCGACCCGGTCACCCGCAGGAGATGGCGGTCGGCGCCACGTTCGGCCTGCTCATCACGCGCGACGATGGCGCCCACTGGTACTGGGTCTGCGAGGACGCCCTCGGGCTGGAGGGCACCTTCGATCCCGACTACGAGCTGACCGCCGGCGGCGCGTTCCTGGCGAACACCTTCACCGGCGTGCGGATCAGCCACGACGGCTGCGCCTGGTCGCCGGTGCCGGCGCCGGTCGGCACCACCTTCGTCTCGACGATGGCCGTCGGCCCCGACGACGCGATCTACGCGGCGATGGCCGAGCCGCCCGAGACCCGCATCTTCAAGAGCACCGACGGCGGAGCGACGTTCGCGCCGACGGGTGAGCTGGGCGAGCCCGGCGACCGCTGGGGCTCGATCGAGGTCGCGCCCGGCGATGCCCGGCGGGTCTACGTCACTGGCTTCCGCGCCGAGGGCGACAACCCGCACCAGCTCCTCCTGTTCCGCTCCGACGACGGAGGCGCGAGCTGGGTCGAGCTGCCGACGGCCGCGTTCGTCGGCACCGACAGCTCGACGCTGTCGATCGCCGCGATCTCGCCCGTCGACGCCGATCGGCTGTTCCTCCGCGTCACCCAGACCGATGGGACCAACGGCGAGGCGCTGTACCTCACCGAGGACGGCGGCACCGCGGCTCCGCCCGGGCCGACCTGGACGGACGTGCTCGACACGTTCGCGCCGATCGACGGGGTCGCCATCCGTCACGACGGGACGGTCTGGGCCGCGACCGACCTGGGCGACCTCCAGCGGTCGACCGATGGCGGTCACACCTTCGCGCCGGTGAAGGGCGTCGCCTACGAGGGCAAGTGCCTGGTCGAGCGAGCCGACGGCCTGCTGTTCCTGTGCGCCAACGACCTGCCGCCCGATTCGCGCGCGCTCGCGTCGTCCGCGACCGGCGAGGCCGGCACCTGGATCCCGCGCCTGCGGTTCGCCGATATCACCGCCCCCGCGACCTGCTCCGCCGGCGGCGCGGAGCGGGACCTGTGTACCAGCCTGTGGTGCGGCCTCGTGGATCAGCTCGGCATCCACAGCGACGTCATCACGTGCAAGCCGGGCACCGGCGACGCCGGCATCGACGCGGGGACCACCGCGCCCGCGGGCGGCGGCTGCTGTGACAGCGGAGGCGCGCCGCCGCTGGGCGAGGTCGTGCTGCTGGTCGCGCTGGCGCTCCATGCGCCGCGGCGCGTGAAGCGTCCGCCGCCTCGCTGATCGCCGACGCCTCGACAGCTTCGCGCGGCGCGGCCGACAGCGTGGGGGGCACCCGGCCGGGTACCCGCCGGGTACATCGCTGCGGGCCGTGGGGCCACTGCGCGCGTGAGCCGGACGAGGAGGCAATGAAGATCATGTCCGCACGCAAGGCTGCTCTCGGAACCCTCGGCTTCGCCGCCGCCATCGCCCTGGGAGGCGCGGTCGCCGTGGGGGCCCTCGCCGCCACCGCCGGCACCGCCGAGGCCGGCACCACCATCAACGCCGGCGTCGGCGTCTGCTACAAGGTCGGCACCGAGCACATCATCACCGCGAACGACGAGGCGATGCTCGTCTTCGAGGAGGACGGCGACCTCGCCCTCTACTCGACCGCCGACATGAGCTCGCCGATCTGGTCGGCCGGCACCGCCGGCAGCCAGCGCGAGCTGTGCGTCGGCGCCAACGGCGACCTGTTCGTCGACGACTACGAGACCGGCCAGGTCTTCTGGCGGCGGACGAGCTCGTACGGGGGCAGCGACGCGACCCTGTCGATCGACGACGACTGCGACCTGTCGGCGTCGCACGGCTCGACCACGCTGTGGTCGGTGGCGGGCGTCTGCCCGGGCAGCGCCGAGACCCAGTCGTCGACCCCCGACGGCTGGTGCGCCGACAAGACGACCACCACCACGCTCCTCGAGAGCGACAGCGCGCAGTTGAAGTGGCAGAGCGACGGCAACCTGGTCCTCTACGGCAAGGGCGCCTTCTCCGACACGCCCATCTGGTACACGTGGAGCAGCTCGCCGCAGGGCAACAAGCTCTGCCTCGAGGACGGCGGCAAGTTCGTCGTCTACAACAGCGCCGGCAGCGCCGCCTGGACCGGCTACGCCGGCGGCAGCACCAGCGACACCTACGACCTCGAGGTCGACGAGTGCACCGTGAAGGTCGTCGACTTCAACACCGGCGCGACGGTCTACTCGAGCGGCTCGAGCTGCCCGACCAGCCGCAGCGTCGGCTACAGCAAGACCCGCAGCACCACCGACGACCAGGTCATCATCGACAACACCGACGCCGAGCTGGCCTTCACCGCGGCCGGCGCGCTCACGCTGCGCACCAAGGCCGGCAGCGTCATCTGGACGACCGGTGACCACTCCGACGCGTCGGCGTTCACCTTCGAGAGCAACGGCAACCTCTACATCCGCAACGCCAGCGGCTCGGCCTTGTGGTCGACCAGCTTCACCTCGTCGTACGCGGGCTCGAAGCTGTCGCTCGACGGCTGCAAGGTCAGCATGACGACCTCGTCGGGCCACGTCGACTTCAGCCACGGCAACAGCGACTGCAACTTCGCGCGGCGGCCGTTCGACAACACGACGTACATGACCGGCACCGCGTTCGCGTTCGGCGACGAGACGATCCTGCGCGGCTCGGACTCGTACCTGAACATGACGTCGGGCGGCCGCCTCTGCCTCTACACGTCGAGCGGCGGCTCGGTCTGGTGCGCGAACTCGAACGGCGGCGCCGGCATCGGCCTCGTCAGCCTCGGCCTGAGCGGCACCACCGCGACGCTGCAGGTGTGGAACGGCACCAGCACCTACACGACGACCCAGGCGAACGGCGCCTACCTGGCCCTCGACGACGGCTGCGCGCTCACCATCAAGAACAGCTCGGGCTCGGTGCTGAAGACCCTCAACGCGAGCTGCCTGGTCGGCAACTTCACCTACGAGAAGGACGACGGCAACAGCACCTTCGGCAGCACCTTCACCCAGACGGCGACGGCGGAGACCAAGACCGACGGCACCAAGGAGACCGACGCCGGCATCTCGCTCAAGGTGAAGCTGTTCGGCAACGCGATGACGCTCTACCAGTCGGACGCGCTCGAGGCCCGCACGTCGTCCGGCACGTTCTCGAACAGCGCGTCGGTCGAGGTGCTGGGCGCGACCGTCGACGTGGACGTGAAGGTCGAGAAGGACTTCGCCTCGGAGGAGGACACCTGGTGGGCCGGCGCGATCCCGGTGGAGGTCTCGGCCTCGATCGGCGGCGAGCTGAAGCTGTCGGTGTCGATCGACGCGCAGAACCACCAGATCACCATCACCCCGGACATCTCGCTCGGCGTGACGGTGCAGGCGGGCATCGGCGTGGGCGGCGAGGGCTCGACGGTGTCGGCGGGCGTGCGCGGCGAGCTCGACTTCCTCGACGTGGGGCTGCCGATCTCGATGAAGATCTACCAGAGCGGCAGCGCCTGGAAGTTCAACTGCACGGGCACGCTGACCATCGAGACGCTGAGCGGCACGCTGTCCCTGTACGCGCAGGCCTACGTGAAGCTGTTCGGCGTGAAGATCAAGTACGAGTGGACGTACCGGCTGTTCTCGTGGACGGGCCTCCAGTGGTCGAAGCAGCTCTTCTCGTGGGACAAGAGCTTCTGAGCTAAACCTCCTCGGCTTCGGACCCCGCGAGCCTCGCCCTGACCGGCGGGGCTCGCAGCGTTTTCGGGCAGATGCGGCCCGGGTACCCGACGGGTACACCGGTGCGGGGGCGGGCGCGGGGCGTCGCGTCTTCGGGTGGAGGAGATGATGAACGCCCGCAAGCTCGCCCTGGTCTCGCTGCCCGCCGTCCTCGCCGCCGCCGCCTACGTCGGGGTCGGCCACGGCAAGCGCTCCCACCACGCCGCCGTCCAGGTCCGCGGCCAGCGCGGCGCCGGCCTGGTGCCGCGCATCCGCTACCGGCTCGCGCTCGACGAGCAGGCCGGGCTCGACGGCAAGCCGGCGGTCGCGATCACGACCCGCGGCACCTGGACCACCGTGCCGCGCGGCGACCGCCTCGAGGTCCGCTACGCGGCGGCCGAGCTCGACGGGCCCAGGGACGTCGTGCCGGCGGCCGACGCGCTCGCCGCGCCGATCGAGCTGTCGCGCCACGACGGCGTGCTCGACGGCATCGCGTTCGCCGACGGCACGCCGGCCGACGCGCGGAACTTCCTGACCGGCCTGGCGACGACGTTCCAGTACAGCGCGCGCGACGGCGCCGGCTGGAAGGTGAGCGAGGAGGACCTGAGCGGCCGCTACGACGCCGTCTACGTCCGCCGCGGCGGCGCGGTCGAGCGCTCGCGGCCGGCGTACACCGCGCTCCGCAAGGGCGACGCGCTGGCGCCGGTCGGCGCCGACCCGGTGGCGTCGGACGAGCGGTCGCGCTTCGAGGTCGACGCCGACGGCATCGTCCGCGCGCAGGTCGCGATCGACGTCAGCGTGCCGATGGGCGAGGGGCTGCCGGCCGCGCACCTGCACGTCACCGGCAGCCTCGAGCGCGAGGCGATCGACTGGGTGCCGGCGTCGCGCGGCGCCGGGCTGGCGATGCTGCCGATCCGCGAGCACGTCGACGTCGCCGCCGGCGCGGAGGCGGCGGCTCGCAACCTGGCGAACAGCGCGACCGTCGACAGCCTGCTGGCCCGCGCGCTCGACGTCGCCGGTGAGGACGCGAGCGATCGCCACGTGCGCAACCAGCGGGTCGCGCTCCTCCACCAGCTCGCCGTCAAGGTCCGCTTCGATCCGGCGGCCGCCCAGGCGATCGCCGACGCGATCGTCGCCCACGCCGGCGACGAGTCGGCGACCATGCTGCTGGCCGGCGCGCTGTCGTCGACCAAGGTGGCGGCCGGCACCGACGCGCTCGCCGGCCTCGCCGGCCGCGCGCTCCCCGACGGCGCCCACGAGGCGGTCGTCGACGCGCTGTCGCTGTCGGAGCCGGCGACGGATCAGGGCATCGACGCGCTCGCCCACGCGATCGACGGCGCCGGCGGCCGCCAGGCGGCGCTCGGCGTCGGCATCCAGGGCCGCGCGATCCGCGCGAGCGAGCCCTCGGCCGCCGACGGCGCGACGCAGACCCTGCTCTCCCGCTACGCGAGCGCCGCCGACGACGGACAGCGCATCCTCTACCTGCAGGCGCTCGGCAACGCGGGCGACCCGGCGGCCCTGCCGGTGCTGCGCCAGGCGATCGCGAGCGGCTCGCCGCTGGTCGCCGACGCCGCGATCTACAGCCTGCGCTTCCTGCCCGGCGGCGAGGCCGACGACCTCCTCGCCGGCGCGCTCGAGAGCGACGCGCACGCGCTGGCCGCGATCCGGGCGGTCGCCTTCCGCGACAAGGGGCTGTGGGCGAGCCGGCTCGCCGAGGTCGTCGCCCGCTTCCCCGGCGACAACGGCATCCAGAACGCCGTCCAGCGCGTCCTCGCGAGCTGGGCCTGAGCCGCCCCGTCACCATCCGCCCGAGGAGCCTCCGATGAAGCCCCGCCGTGCCCTGTCGTTCGCCTTCGCCGCCCGTCGCGATCAGCCGGTGCTCAGCCCGCGGTCAGCTCGCGGCGCAGCCAGGCGGAGACCATGGTCCACTCGGCCTCCGCGGCCCGCTTGGACATGCCGAGCACCTCGGCGACCTCGGCCATCGTCAGCCCGGCGAAGAAGCGCATCTCGACGATCTGCGCCTGCCGAGGATCCAGCGCCTGCAGCCGGTTGAGCGCGTCGTCGAGGGCGATGACGTCCGGATCCGACTCGACCGACAGCCCCAGCCCCTCGTCGAGCGACAGCTTCACCTGGCCGCCGCCGCGCTTGCGCCGCTGGCGGCCGCGCGCGTGATCGACGAGCAGGCGCCGCATCGTCTGCGAGGCGACCGCGAAGAAGTGGTTGCGGTCGCTCCAGCGCGCCCGGTCCTGCTGCACCAGCTTCACGTAGGCGTCGTGGACGAGCTGGGTCGCCTGCAGCGTGTGGCCGCTGCCCTCCTGGCGCATGAGCGAGGCGGCCCGGCGGCGCAGCTCGGCGTACACCAGCGGCGCCAGCCGGTTGGCCGCATCGGCGTCGCCGGCGCTGGCGGCCGCCAGGATGGTGGTGATGTCGTCGCCGGACTCCGCCATGGCAGGCAGCATACTCCCCCGCCGACCCGACGTGCCGGGCGGCCGCCGGGCGGTGCGCAGGATCACCCGGGCGCCACACCGCCGGTGTTATGCTGGACGCGTGCGACGCCTCGTCTTGCTGTGGATGCTCGGCGCCGGCTGCGCGAACGCCGAGTTCCAGCCCGACGCCGGCATCCCGTCCGACGCGCGCGTCGACGCCGAGCAGGTCGACGCCGAGCCCGACGCGGCGGTCGGCCCCGGCTTCTTCCTCGACGACAGCGCGGCCGACTTCGCCGGCGGCACCCAGGACGGCACCGTCGTCGAGGCGTTCGGCGCGATCGCGCCCGCCGCTTACTACACCGGCGGCCTGCTCGTCCGGGCTTCGGACACCGCGACGTTCGCCGACGCGGCCACCGAGACCTGGGCGCAGGTGATGGCGATGCCGCTCACGCCGGCGATGGCGCCCGCGCGCACGCTCACCCGGGACTGGGGCAGCGGCGTGCCGGCCGGCCTCGCGCTGACCGGCGGCGACGACCTGACGATGGTCTACACCGGCGAGGTCTACCTCGAGGCCGGCATGTGGACCTTCTACGTGCTGGCCGACGACCATGCGTTCCTCGAGCTGGCGCCGATCGGCTCGACGACGTTCACCCGCGTCGTCTCGGCGAACTGGCCGAACGAGGCGAGCGGCACGTTCATGGCGCCGGCCAGCGGCTGGTACCCGATCCACCTGGCGCACGCCGAGCAGAGCGGCGCGATCCAGCTCGCGGTGCAGGCGACCGGTCCGACGGTGGCGATGAAGGCGCCGCTGTCGCGCCAGCGGCTGCGCTTCCTCGCCAGCGGGCTCGAGGGGATGGCGGTCGCCGGCTTCGACGACGGCCGCCTGCTCGGCGACGAGGGGACATCGATCGATCACACCGCGCCGGCCGGCGTCAACTGGAACGACGGCCGGCCGGCCGACCTCGGCATCACCGCCGCCGACGACTTCTCCGTCCGGTGGGCCGGACAGCTCCTCGTCGACACCGGCGGCCCCTACACGTTCCGCTACGTCAGCGACGACGGCCAGCGGCTGTGGGTCGACGGCGCGCTCGTGCTCGACCACTGGGACGAGACGCCGCACGACAGCATGACGGCGCCGATCGACCTGTCGCCCGGCTGGCACGACCTCGCCGTCGACGTCAACGAGTCGGCCGGCAGCGCGCAGGCGTTCCTCGGCGTGGTGAACGGCCCCGACCTGGTGGCGGCGACGCTGCCGCCGGCGCGCCTGCGGCCGGTCGAGACCCGCGGCGAGCGCTACGAGACCGCGGTCGATCACACGGCGCGGGCGATCCCCGACGCCGGCATGGTCGAGGCGCCGCTCGTCATCGACGCGCCGCCCGGCGCGAAGGCCGGCTCGGTCGAGGTCGGCTGGACCTTCGATCACACGTACTGGGGCGACCTCGAGATCTCGCTGGTCGCGCCCGACGGCAGCGTCGTGCTCCTGCGCGACAACGCCGGCGGCGACGGCAGCGGGACGGTGAGCGAGCGCCTGCACACCGACGCGTTCGCCGACGCGACCGCGAGCGGCACCTGGAAGCTGCGCGTGCGCGACACGGTGTCGGTCGACACCGGCACGCTGCGCGCGTTCGAGCTGACCGTGCACACGCACGCGGGGGCGCCGCCGATCCCGGCGCACGCGACGTTCGAGTCGGCGGTGAAGGACCTCGGCCCCGGCGTGCGGTCGTACGCGAAGTTCTCGTGGAGCGCGCGGCGCGAGCCCGGCGCGGCGGTGCGGCTGTACGCGCGCAGCGGCGACAGCGTGGTCGAGTGCCGCGAGGCCGACTGGTCGTCCGCGATGGTCGATGCCGAGGGCGGCGTGCCGGCGGTGACGCCGCGCCGCTACTTCCAGTACCTCGTCGAGCTCGACGGGGACGGCGACCGGTCGGCGACCGTCGACTGGGTCCGCCTCGATCTGACCGCGGAGGTCCCATGAGCTGCTCGCACGTGCGCGCCGCGCTGGCGTTGCTGGTCCTGGGGGCCGCGGCGCCGGCGGCCGCCGGCACCCTGTCCGGCACCATCACCCAGGCGGGGGCCGGCCCGGTCGCGTCCGCCGAGGTCCGCGTCTGGCAGAGCGGCATCAAGGGCTGGTCGATCCTGATGACGACCACCGCCAACGCCAGCGGCGCCTACGCGTTCACGCTGCCGGCCGGCACCTACCGGGTCGACGCGCGCGGGCCGGCCGGCGGCACCGGCAACCTCGGCGACCGCTGGTACGACGTCGCGGCGCCGAACGCGGGCGGCTACGTCGGCGACGACGCCGACGACGTCACCGTCGGCGCGGGCGCCACCTCCGGCATCGATCTCGCGCTCGAGGTCCTCGGCGGCGCCGACGGCCAGCTCCTGCGCGCGGGCAACGTCGGCATGCCGAGCGCGTTCGTCCGCATGGAGCGGCGCGCCGATCCGCGCATCCACCACAACGACACCACCGACATCACGCCGGCCGGCCAGGTCTCGATGCGCGGCATGGTGCCGGCCGGCGACTACCAGATCATCGCCTACGACCCGTCGGGCGTGCGCGACACGCTGCTCGCCGCCGGCCCGTACACGATCACCTCGAACGTCAACGGCTCGCTCGGCAACCTGACGATGGCCGACGCCGGCCCCGATCCGTACGAGGGCAACAACGCGCCGAACTGCGCGGTCGGCTTCGATCCGTCGCCGCTCCACCAGGACCCGCCGCAGCCGTGGCAGAGCACGAACGCGCGCATCGGGCCGATGGCGTCGAACGACGTCGACTGGTACTGCTTCACCGCCGCCGCCGGCGATCGCCTGTTCGTCAGCGCGTCGACCGCGTTCACCTTCGGCGGCGCGACCCGCTACCACCCGTGGACCGATCCGATGGTCTCGTTCTGGCGGGGCGCGAAGCAGGTCGAGCTCGCCGAGGACGACGACTCCGGCCCCGGTCCGCTCGACGCGCGGGTCGACACCGGTCCGCTCGCCGCCGGCTGCTACTGCATCGGCGTGACCACCTTCGGCGACGGCGGCTACGTCGGCGCCGGCCAGCAGTCGACCGGCCGCTACACGCTCGACGTCCGCCAGGGCAACCGGCCGCCGGTGGTGAGCATCCGCAAGGGCGTCACCGAGGTGCCGGCGTCGCCGGCGATCCTCTACATGGACGAGGGCGACACGCTCGCGCTCGTCCTCGGCTACGCCGACGCCGATCACGACGCGCCGACGAAGTCGTTCACCCACACCGACGCGATGAACCACGCGGTGGCGGGCGGCATGCTCGTGCTCGGCGCCGCCGGCGGCACGTACACCTGGACCGCGCCGCCGGGCTCGCAGGTCGGCAGCCCGTACACGCTGACGCTCACCGCCGCCGACGCCGAGTTCACGATGCACAAGGACGTGACCGTCGTCGTGAACGGCGTCAACGGCCCGCCGACGACGCCGGTGCCGACGGCGCCGGTCGGCGGCGACGCGGTGATGACCGGCGCGCCGGCGCTCACCTGGCAGAACGCGACCGATCCCGAGTCGGAGCCGCTCGCCTACGACGTCGAGCTCTACTACGACGACACCGACCATCCGCCCGACCAGCTCGCGACGGTGGCGGAGGCGGCCGGCGGGATGACCTCGTGGACGCCGGCGACGATCCCGGAGAACACCCACGCCTCGTGGCGCGTGCGCGCGAGAGACGGCCACCCGAACGGCCTCAGCCCGTGGTCGCCGTACGCGACCTTCCTCGTCGACGTCGCGAACGATCCGCCCGACGTGCCGCTGCTCATCAAGCCGGCCGACGGCGAGGTCGTGCCGGTGCGGCGCCCGGGCCTGTCGGCGCTCGACGTCACCGATCCCGAGGACGACGACGTGTCGATGGTCTTCGAGATCGCGGCCGACCGCGACTTCACCTCGATGGCGTGGACGAGCGACCCGGTGCCGATGAACGCGATGGCGGTCACGACGATGGCGTCGACCGGCGTCGACCTCGCGTGGGGACAGACCTACTACGCGCGGGTGCGCGCGCAGGACGACCGCGGCGCGATGAGCGACTGGAGCGACGTCCACCCGTTCGAGCTGACCGAGAACGTGCCGCCGACCACGCCGTCGTTCGCCGACGCCTGCGTGGCCGCGATCTACCAGGACGCGCCGCCGTCGACGATCACGGTGACCAACGTCGTCGATCACGAGGGCGAGCCGGTGACGTTCGAGGTCGAGTTCTTCACCGCCGACGCGAACCCCGACACCGGCATCCCGGTCTACCGGACGACGGCGCCGATGGACACGACCGGCACGACGACCGCGATCCCGATCGATCTCACCGCGCTGCCGAACGGCATGTACCAGTACCGGGTGCGGGCCCACGACGGGACGTCGCCGTCGGACTGGATCTCCTGCGCGCTCGAGCTCGCGATCGTGAAGGACGACGGCGGCTGCTGCGATTCCGGCGCCGGGCCGGTCGGGTCGGCGGCGCCGCTCCTCCTCGGGCTGGTCGGCTTCGCGGTCACGCGACGCCGGCGCGCGCGCGCCCGGGCCTAGACGCTCGGTGCACGCCCCGTCTTGAAGACGGGGGCATGCGTGATAGACCGCGTCATGCCCCGCACCCTTCGCTTCCTGGTGGTGCTGGTGGTCGGCCTGCTCGGGCTGACCTTCATCGGGTACATCGGCCTGGTCAGCACGACGCGGAGCTGGTTCGACAAGGACATGGCGCTGCGCGCCCAGCTCGCGGTCGAGTCGGCGCACGGCGCGCTCCTCCGCAACTGGGGGCCCGACCGGCGCGCGATCCTCGAGTCGACCCTCGAGGACGTCACCCGCGACGAGCGGATCATGGGCGCCGCGGCGTGCAGCCTCGACGGCGAGACGCTGGTCCAGACCGACGCGTTCCCGCCCGGGCTCGGCTGCGCGGGCGGCCTGGCCTACCTGGGCGCGGCGCCGAGCTGGTCGACGGTGCAGAGCCTGCCGTCGGGGCCGGTGCGGGTGTCGGTCCACCGGCTCGCCGACGGCGACCACGCGGTCGGCGCGATCGTCCTCGTGCAGGACCTGTCGTTCATCGCCCGGCGCGAGCAGACGACCCGGCGGCTCGTCTTCGGCGCGTTCGCGATCCTCGCGGTCGGCGCCGCGCTGATGACGCTGTTCGCGCTGCGGGTCGCGTGGCGGCGGTGGACCGCCGACCTGCGGCAGGCGCTCGCCGGCCGCGCGGCGCCCGAGTTCCGCCCGCTCGTGCGCGACGTCCGCGAGCTCGTCGATCGCCTCGTGCAGGAGCGCGAGGGCGAGGGAGAGGGCCGCGCCGGCCCGTGGAGCCCGACCCGCCTGCGCGCGACCCTGGCCCGCCACCTCGGCGGCGAGAAGATCGTCGTGCTCGCCAACCGCGAGCCGTACATCCACGAGCGGCGCGGCGAGCGGATCCAGGTCCAGCACCCGGCGAGCGGCCTCGTCACCGCGCTCGAGCCGGTGATGCGCGCGTGCTCGGGCGTGTGGGTCGCCCACGGCAGCGGCTCCGCCGACCGCGAGACCGTCGACGCCCACGATCGCGTCGCGGTGCCGCCCGGCGAGCGCTCGTACCAGATCCGCCGGGTGTGGATGACCGAGGAGGAGGAGCAGGGCTACTACTACGGCTTCGCCAACGAGGGGCTGTGGCCGCTCTGCCACGTCGCCGACACCCGGCCGACCTTCCGCGCCAGCGACTGGGACCACTACGTGACGGTCAACCGCCGGTTCGCCGACGCGGTCTGCACCGAGATCGAGGGCGAGGACCCGATCATCCTCGTGCAGGACTACCACTTCGCGCTCGCGCCGCGCATGATCCGCGAGCGGTTGCCGCGCGCGACGATCATCACCTTCTGGCACATCCCGTGGCCGAACGCGGAGCGGTTCGGCATCTGCCCGTGGCGCGAGGAGCTGATCGCGGGCCTGCTCGGCTCGAGCATCGTCGGCTTCCACACCCAGCAGCACTGCAACCACTTCTTCGACGCGGTCGACGCCTACATGGAGAGCCGCATCGATCGCGAGCACAGCGCGGTCGTCCAGGCCGGCCAGCGCACGCTGGTGCGGCCGTACCCGATCTCGATCGAGTGGCCGGTGCACTGGCTCGACGAGGTGCCGCCGGTCGCCGCCTGCCGCGCGCTGGTGCGCGCCGAGCTCGGGCTGGCGCCCGACGCGCTGCTCGGCGTCGGCGTCGACCGGCTCGACTACACCAAGGGCATCGAGGAGCGGCTGCGCGCCGTCGACGAGTTGCTCGAGCGCTACCCGGAGTTCCGCGGCCGCTTCACGTTCGTGCAGCTCGCGGCGCCGAGCCGCACGAAGATCGAGCGCTACCGCGAGCTCGACGAGCGGGTCGAGGCGCTCGCCGACGAGATCAACCGGCGGTGGTCGGCGGGCGACTACCGGCCGATCGCGTTCCTGCGCGCGCACCACGAGCCGCCGCGGGTCTTCACCTTCTTCCGCGCCGCCGAGGTGTGCTACGTCAGCAGCCTGCACGACGGCATGAACCTGGTGGCCAAGGAGTTCGGCGCCGCGCGCGACGACGAGCAGGGCGTGCTGGTCCTGAGCCAGTTCACCGGCGCGGCGCGCGATCTGACCGAGGCGCTGACGGTCAACCCGTACGACCTGCGGACCGCCGCCGACGCGCTGGCGGCCGCGCTGCGGATGCGGCCCGGCGAGCAGCGCGATCGCATGCGCTCCATGCGGCGGCTGGTCGCCGAGTTCAACGTCTACCGGTGGGCGGGCCGCATGCTGGTCGACGCCGCCGAGGTGCGCCGGCGCGAGCGGATGAGCGGCCGGCTGCGGCGGCGCGCGGAGGCGGCGCGCGGGTGAAGGCGCTGTTCGCGCGAGGAGGCGGCCTGGCGCCGGAGGTGGCGGCGCGGGCCAGGGAGCCGCTGCTGGTGGCGCTCGACTTCGACGGCACGCTGGCGCCGATCGTCGGCGATCGCGACCGGGCCGAGATGCGCGCGCGCACGGCGGCGTTGCTCGCCGAGCTGGCGGCCGCCTGCCCGATCGCGATCGTCTCCGGGCGGTCGCGCGCCGACGTCGCGGCGCGGGTGCGGGGCGCGCCGGTCCGCTTCGTCGTCGGCAACCACGGCGTCGAGCCGGGGCCGGTGGCGGTGCTGCGGCGCTGCGCGCGCGAGGCGGCCCGCGCGCGCGACCTGCTCGTGCGCGCGCTCGCCGGCCGGCCCGGCATCGACGTCGAGGACAAGGGCGCGTCGTTGTCGATCCACTTCCGCCACGCGCCCGACAAGGCGGCGGCGCGGCGCGCGATCGGCCGGGCGCTGGCGGCGCTGCCGGTGGCGGTGCGGCAGGTCGCCGGCAAGGACGTCGTCAACGTGGTCCCCGCCGGCGCGCCCGACAAGGGTGACGCGGTCGAGCGGCTGGCGCGGGCGGCGCGGGCGCGGGCGGTGCTCTACGTCGGCGACGACGTCACCGACGAGGACGTCTTCGCGCGCGCCGACGGCCACCGGCTGATCGGCGTGCGGGTCGGCCGGGCGGCGCGCTCGCGGGCCGGCTGGTACCTGCGCGATCAGCGCGAGATCGACCAGCTCCTCGCCGCGCTCGCCGCGCTCAGAACCACAGGAGCGAGCGGACGACCGCGCGCGTCTGGTGACCGCCCGCGCGCAGCCGCGCCGCGAGCTGCTCGTGCAGGCCGGCGTGGGCGAGGTGACGGACGTACGCGTGGATCGTCTCGATCGCGGCGGCGTCGACGTCGTCCTTGACCCGCGGGTGGGCGGCGAGCAGCGCGCGGCCGACCGCGCGATCGACGACGTGCAGCATCGCGTGGGCGAACAGGTCGGTGGCGAACAGGTGCCAGCGCTGCCGCCACGCGTGGCGCGCCCACGCCTCGTCGATGGCGTCGAGCCGGGCCAGCGCCGGCTCGGGCAAGGCCGCCAGCCGCTCGTCGTGCACCGCCCACAGCCGCGCGGGCGACAGCCGGCGCGCCCCGCACGCGACCGCGCCGTCGGCGGCGTCGGTGCCGGCCAGCGCCCGCTCGACCAGCGCGCG
>DASZXE010000095.1:0-5709 GCA_035546475.1 Kofleriaceae bacterium | reverse complement strand
GCCTCAGCGACCTCAACCCGATGAACGCCGCCCGCGCGCTGCTCGACAGCCTCCGCGGCGAGGCCGACTCGCACAAGGGCGAGATCGAGTCCGACGGCTCGAGCAAGAAGGGCGAGGTCGACAGCGCCGCCCAGGCCAAGGGCTCCGAGGTCCAGAGCGACGGCGAGACGAAGGGCGGCTCGGTCAAGTCCGACGGCCAGAGCAAGGGCTCCGAGGTCGACGCCGCCGGCAAGGAGCGCGGCGGCCAGGTCCAGAGCGACGGCAAGTCCAAGGGCAGCGAGATCGACAGCAAGGGCAAGCAGAAGGGCGGCGAGGTCGAGGCGCAGGGCAAGCAGAAGGCCCAGGAGATCGAAGCCCAGGGCAAGGCGAAGGGGCAGGAGGTCGAGGCCCACGGCAAGCAGAAGGGCCAGGAGCTCCAGGAGCAGGCGAAGGGCAAGGGCGCCGAGGTCCAGCAGCAGGCCGAGGCCAAGCACGCCGAGGTCGAGCAGCACGCCCAGGCCAAGCAGACCGAGATCAAGCAGCAGGCCGAGCAGAAGCACGCCGAGGTCAAGGCCGCCGGCGACGCCAAGGGCGAGGAGCTCAACGCCGAGGCCAAGGGCCACGAGCAGGAGATCAACGCCGACTACCAGAAGCTCGAGCAGAAGACCAAGTCCGACCAGCAGCAGGTCGATCAGCAGGCGCAGGCCGAGGTCACCCAGCTCCAGGGCGAGTCGAACCAGCAGTCGATCCTGATCCAGACCGCGTGGTCCGCCCTCGAGGGCGACGCGATGGGCGTGGTCCGCGGCCTCGATGCCGAGGCGGGCGCGCTCTGCTCGCAGTTCCAGAACCGCGCGAAGGACCTGGTCAAGAGCATCGACGGCATGCTGATGCCGGCGGTGCGCACGGTGAAGGCGCAGTTCGACGCCATCCAGAAGGCGGGCGAGCAGGCGTGGCACGCCTTCATGCAGAGGATCGATCCGATCCTCAAGGCGCTCGAGCAGAAGTGGAACCAGTTCACGGCGTGGGTCACGCCGATCTGGGACGGCATCAAGCAGAAGGCGACCGAGCTCGCCCACAAGATCGCCGACCTCGCGAACAAGGCGTGGGACTGGGCGAAGGGCGCGTGGGACACGCTGAAGAACAAGGCGACCCAGCTCTGGAACACGCTGCAGCAGAAGGTGAAGGCGGCCATCGAGTGGCTCGCCGGCCTCGGCGACCGCGCCCGCAACTGGATCCGCGAGAAGGCCAACGCCGCGCGCGACTGGGTGCGCGGCAAGGCGGACGAGGCGCGCCAGTTCGTGCACGGTCTCGCCGACCGCGCGCGCAACTGGATCCACGACAAGGCCGAGGCGGCCAAGGCGTGGATCGGCAACCTCGCCGGTCAGGCGAAGTCGTTCATCTCCGGCGCCGCCGGCACCGCGCGCGCGTGGATCGCCGACCTCGCCGGCAAGGCGAAGTCGTTCATCTCGGGCGCCGCCAGCCAGGCGCGCTCGTGGATCCACAGCAAGGCGGACGCCGCCCGCTCGTGGATCGACGACAAGGCCGACGTCGCCAAGGACTGGATCCACGGCAAGGCCGATGTGGCGCGCCAGTGGATCCACGGCAAGGCCGAGGCGGCGTCGCACTTCATCAGCGACAAGGGCCACGGCCTGGTCAACGGCCTCACCGGCAAGGCGCGCGGCTTCGTCAACAGCCTGTCCAGCAAGGGCGGGCCGGTGATGCAGTTCTTCGCCGGCATCTTCAACGGCATCCTCGACGGGCTGTCGAGCGCCGGCAACGCGGCGGTCGACATGCTGTCGGGCGCCGTCGACGCCGCCGGCAACGCGGTCGAGAGCCTGGCGACCGGCGCGATCAACTTCGTCGAGAGCGCGGCCACCAGCGCCGTCGACGGGGTGTCGAACCTGGCGACCGGCGCGGTCACCTTCGTCGAGAACACGGCGACCAGCGCGGTGAACGGGGTCGAGAACTTCGCCAACGGCGCGGTCGACTGGGTCGCGTCGAAGGCGCAGGGCGCGGTCTCCGCCGTCGAGCAGTTCGGCCTGCACGCGGTCGACTTCGTGTCGAGCGCGGCGTCGGGCGCGGTCGACTTCGTCGCCAGCGCGGCGACGACCGGCGTGAACTTCCTCGAGACGACGGCCAACGGCGCGATCAAGATCGTCGAGACCGGCGCCAACCTGGCGATCACCGGCATGGAGCACGCCGCCACCGGCGTGGTCAACACGATCGAGATGAGCGTCAAGCTCGGCCTCGGCGCGCTGGCGCTGATCGGCAAGGGCGCCGTCGAGCTGGTCAAGGGCGCCTGGTCGCTCGCGCAGAGCGCGTGGTCGCACCTGTCGGCGTGGGCCGGTCAGGCGTGGAACTGGATCAAGGAGAAGGCGGTCCAGCTCGGGAGCTGGATCAACCAGAACATCATCCAGCCGGCGTGGAACTGGCTGAAGGCGCGGTGGAACGACCTCAAGGCGTGGTTCGCGCGGACGTTCCCCGGCCTGACGAAGTGCTTCGAGGTCTTCAAGGAGTACGCCAGCGCGATCGGCGGCTACATCCTCCAGAAGGTCGGCGACCTCATCCAGTGGTACGACACGCTGCCCGGGTGGATGCAGCACCTGATCGGCATCGCGCTGCTGCCGGTCACGCCGCTCCTCGAGGTGCGCAACGTCTGGATGTCGATCCCGCCGA
This sequence comes from Kofleriaceae bacterium, assembly GCA_035546475.1. Classification (GTDB taxonomy): domain Bacteria; phylum Myxococcota_A; class Polyangia; order Haliangiales; family Haliangiaceae; genus UBA2376. The sequence goes on along the minus strand of DASZXE010000095.1, from coordinate 3,054 downwards.
ACATCCGGGGTCTGCTCCACGTCCTCATCGATGTCGTCGGCCTCATTCCCGAGGTCGGCGCGATTGCCCAGCTCGTCAATGCGACGCTGTACCTCGTCGAGGGCAACTACGTCGATGCCGCGCTCAGTGGCATTGGCGCACTGGCGGACATCGTCCCCGGCCTCGGCCAGGTGGTCAATGGCACGAAGCTCGGCCGCACGCTGAAGGCCCTGATGGACGCCTACGCCGTGTTCGGCGGCGCCCAGGCCTTCCTGAAGGCGTTCGAGGACTTCAAGAACGGCCACTACCTCGAGGGCGTCACCGACCTGCTGCAGGCGATCGTCGCGGTCGTCACCGCGAAGCGCGCGGTGGGCGGCCACGGCGGCACCGGCCACGGCGGCGAGAGTGGCGGCGAGCACCCGACCGGCGGCGGCGAGCACCCGACCGGCGAGGGTCCGGCGGGTGGCGGCGAGACGCCCGCGACCGGTGGCGATCATCCGCCGGCGGGCGGCGATCATCCGCCCGCGGGTGGCGGTGAGGGACCGGCTGGCGGCGGCGAGAAGCCGGCGACCGGCGGCGATCATCCGCCGGCTGGCGGCGGTGAGGGACCGGCGGGCGGCGGCGAGAAGCCGGCGACCGGCGGCGACCATCCGCCCGAGGGTCCGGCCGGCGGGGGCGAGAAGCCCGCGACCGGCGGCGATCATCCGCCCGAGGGCCCGGCCGGCGGCGGCGAGAAGCCCGCGACGGGCGGCGATCATCCGCCCGAGGGACCGGCCGGTGGCGAGAAGCCGGCGACCGGCGGCGATCATCCGCCCGAGGGACCGGCCGGTGGCGAGAAGCCGGCGACCGGCGGCGATCATCCGACCGGCGGCGAGCAGAAGCCGCCGGAGAACGGCGGCACCGAGCCGTCGACGCACCCGCCCGCGACCCTCAAGGAGGCGATGGGCACCAAGTACGACTCGCTCATGGCCGACGCCGCCAAGCTGAAGGCGGATCCGGTCACGGGCCCGAAGCTCGCCAACGCGACCCAGGAGGAGGTCGCCGCGATGATCGGGTACACCAGCGACGACTACAAGAAGCTCAACGCGGCGCTGCGCTCGGGCGATCCGGCGAAGATGGCCGAGCTCCAGTCGTACATCGACAAGTGCAACGCGGGCCTGGCGTCGCTGCCCGACCACGTCGGCCCGGTCTACCGCGGCATGGACAGCACGAAGATGCCGCCCGACGTCGTCGCGCAGTACCTGCGGCCCGGCGAGGTCATCACCGAGAAGGCCTACGTCAGCAGCTCGTACGACTCGGGCGCCAAGTTCAGCGGTGACATGCAGCTCCAGATCATGTCGAAGACCGGCAAGCAGATCGACTTCCTGTCCCAGTACAAGGGCGAGAAGGAGGTCCTGTTCGGGCCGGGCACGCGCTTCAAGGTGCTCGAGGTCACCGACGTTGGCGGCGTCAAGCACATCAAGCTGATGGAGATGTGATGGCCGAGCTCACCGACGAGGAGAAGCGCATCCTGGAGCTGATGAAGCAGCTCGAGGCGCGCGACAAGGCGAAGGCCGCCGAGGCGCCGCCGGACGATCAGCCGCGGCGCCCCGAGCGCGATCGCGCCGACAAGTTCTCGAGTCCGATCGGCTTCGACGACGAGGGCAAGCCGTGGCCCGTCGAGGGCCCGCTGCCGTCGGCCGAGGAGCAGGCGGCGAGCAACCGCGAGGCGATCAAGGTGCTCGAGGAGAAGCTGCGCACCGGCGCGCCGACCGCGACGCCGCCCGACGACGACACGCCGCCCCCGCGCCGCCGCGGCTGACGCCCACCGCCACTTCGAGCGGCGCAGCGGGCGCGCGGCCGCGGCATGAGCGCGGGGTGGCGCACGCGGTCGCCGGGGCCTGGAGTGCGCGAGAGGTCGCGAGCGGAGCGATCAGCCTCCGCCGCACGAGCTCGAGCAGCAGCCCGGCCTGGGCTCGCCGGCGCCACGACCGGCGAGGAACGGCGGTGGCGCGCGGGCGCGGGCGCACGCGGTCGCCTCGGGTCCCTGACTGCCACCGACCGTGTGCGGCCCCGAGGCAGCGACGACGGACCGACCGCACGGACCGGGGCTGAAGCGCGCGCATTTTTCGCCGATCGCGTCTCCGGTTCGTGTACGGTCCGCGACCTATGAAGGCGACCTACCTCTCCCCGATCCTCCTTTCCATTGGCCTCGGCCTCGTCGCCTGCGGCGGCGACGACAGCGGCCCGACGAACGTCGGCCCCGACGCCAACACGACGCACATCGATGCGCCGAACAACCCGGACATCGATGCGCCACAGGCGACGCCGAAGCTGACCGGCTCGCTCACGAACGTGACCTTCCAGCACGTGATGATCGACGCGCAGACCGGCGACACGACGCCGGTCAACGACGGCTGCACGACGAAGATCGACAGCGCGTCGTTCGACGTCGAGCTCTCGCCGGCGATGAACAAGCTGCGCAGCAACGATCCGGCCCACATCCGGCTGCGCCTGCACGACGTCCACACGTCGGCGGGTGGTGCGAACTGCACCGTGTCGACCGCGATGTTCGGCAACGCGGGCGCGCTCGCCAACGCGCAGGGCGTCATCGACGACTCGATGACCCCCGACGACACGAGCGACGACGTCATCGCGCTGTTCGCGCCCCTCGAGGCGGCGGAGCCGAGCGACCTGCTCGACCTCGAGCTGTGGAACGGCTTCGGCGGGCTGAGCGGCGGCTTCGCGCCGGGCAACTACCCGATCTCCGGCGACGAGCTGGCCTTCAACACCTGCGGCGTCTGCGTGATGCTGCACACGAACGTCAGCCAGCAGAACACGATGGGTGACGGCGACTACTTCGCGACCGGCGGCTCGATCACGCTGACCGCCGTCGGCACCGGCCAGTAGCCGACGGGCGGCCTCAGGCGCGGGCGCGAGCGCGCGCGGCGGGCCGCGGCAGGGTGCGGGCGAGGACCTCGATCGCCGCGTCGAGCTCGGCGGGCGTCGAGGGTGCGAAGACCAGGCGCAGCGCGCGTGGGTCGCGGCCGTCGAACGTGTAGCGGCGGCCGGGGGAGACGACCACGCCGGCGCTGG
>DASZXE010000094.1:0-1580 GCA_035546475.1 Kofleriaceae bacterium | reverse complement strand
GGGAGGCCGCCGGCCTCGCGCTCGCGGCCGGGCGCGCCGCGCGGCACGCCGCCGCCTTCCCGCTCGCCTTCGCGTGCCACCAGCGCGGCCTCGAGCTGGCCGGGCCCGACGCGTGGACGACCGCCTACGAGCGGACGCGCGACCTCCACGCCGGCGCGGTCGAGGCCGCGTACCTGAGCGCCGAGTGGGACGCGATGGCGGCGCGCGCGGCGGCGCTCAAGGCCCACGCGCGCACCGCCCTCGATCAGATGATCGCGTGGGAGGTCGAGATCGACGCGTGCGCGGGCCGCCACGCGTACCCGGCCGCGATCGCCGCGGGCCGCGCGGCGCTGGCGCTGCTCGGCGTCGAGCTGCCGCCGGTCCCGGGCGCGGCCGAGATCGCCGCCGCCGTCGAGGGCGCGCTCGGCGAGCTGATGCGGCTCGGCCCCGCCGCGCTGCCGGGCCTGCCCGACGCCGACGATCCGGAGGTGCTGGCGGCGATGCGGCTCGTCGTGCGGCTGTCGCCGGTCGCCTACTTCGGGCAGCCGTCGCTGCTGCCGATCCTCGCGGCGCAGATCGTCACGACGTCGGTGCGGCGCGGGCTGACGACCGCCACGCCGTACGCGCTCGCGCTGTTCGGCCTGGTGCTCAACACGATCGACCTGCTGCCGCTCGCCCACGAGCTCGGCCAGCTCGCGGTGCGGCTCCTCGATCGCTGGCCCGATCGCGGCCTCGAGGCGGCGACGCGCCACCTGGTCTTCAACCTCGTGACGCCGTGGATGCAGCACCTGGCGGCGATCCTCGACCCGCTGCACGACGTCTGGGACCTCGGCCGGCGCACGGGCGACTACGAGTACGCGGCGTACGCGGGCCACGGCTGGGTCCACGACTGCGTCTACGTCGGCCGGCCGCTCGAGCCGCTCTACGACGAGGCGCTGGCGATCGGCGCGGAGATGCGCCGGCTCGGCCAGGTCAACGCGCTGCACGTCCACCAGCCGTTCGAGCAGCTCCTGCGCGGGCTGACCGGCCGGCTGCCGGCGCCGCCGCGGCTCGACGACGCCGGCTTCGACGAGGAGGCGCACGTCGCGGCGGCCGCGCGCGACGGCTCGCGCAGCGGCGTCTTCATCGCGCGGCTGGTGATGGGGCTGTCGCGCTTCCTGCTCGGCGAGCCGCGCGAGGCGTTCGCGCACCTCGAGCTCGCGCGCGGCCACGTCGACGCGGCGCCGTCGACGCCGCACCTGCCGGTGCTCCACCAGTACGCGGCGCTGGCAGCATGCGCGCGGTACGCCGGCGCGGGCCCCGACGAGCGGGCGCGGCTCGACGACGTCATCGACGGCAGCCTGGAGGCGCTCGGCAAGGTCGCGGCGCACGCGCCGGTCAACGTCGCCCACCGGATCGAGCTCGTGCAGGCCGAGCGGGCGCGCGTCCACGGCGATCGCGACGGCGCGCGCCGCCACCTCGAGGCCGCGATCGCCGCCGCGCGCGCCGGCGACTGGCGCCTCGACCTCGCCGTCGCGCTCGAGCTCGCGGCGCGCCACCACGGCGGCGACCTCGCCGACGCGCGCGCGGCGTACCTGGCGCTCGGCGCCAGTGGCAAGCTC
>DASZXE010000093.1:0-2041 GCA_035546475.1 Kofleriaceae bacterium | reverse complement strand
CGCTCGTGCTCGCCGGGGTCGCCGGCAGCGGGCGCGCGCACGCGCAGAGCGCGACCCGCGGCGAGCTCGACATCTCGACGTTCACGCCGGTCGCCTCGACCGAGCCGAGCATGTTCACGGTGGTGACGCCGGCGATCGGCCGCGGCGGATCGTGGGCGCTCGACCTGGCGTTCCACAACGACACGATGCCGCTGGTCGCCGACTACGACGGCGGCTCGGCGAACCTCGTCAGCCGGCGGACCTCGCTCGACCTCGGCTTCGCGTACGCGCTCAGCCACAAGCTCGAGCTCGGCGTCGACATCCCGATGCACAGCCAGTCGGGGGACGCGGGCTGCACGACCGACTGCATGGCCGACGAGGTGCGCGGCCTCGATGGCGCGTCGGGCGTGACGCTCGGCGACGTCGCGGTGCGCGCGAAGGCGAACCTGCTCGCGGGCGCGACCTCGTTCGGCGCGTCGCTGGCGGTGACGGCGCCGACCGCGAAGGCCGGCTCGTTCGCCGGCTCGCGCGGGCCGACCGCGCACCTGCAGGCGCTGCTCGCGGTGGCGGCGGGGCCGCGGGTCGGCCTCGCGTTCAACGGCGGCATCCGCGCGCGGCAGTCGTCGGCGGTGCTGGGCGTCGAGCAGGGGACCGAGCTGACGTACGGCGCCGGCGCGTCGATCCGCGCGGCCGACAAGGTGTGGGCGATCGCCGAGGCGTACGGCGCGCTCGGCATCGTCGGCGCCGAGGGCAAGGTCAGCCCCGCGCAGTTCGCGCTCGGCGTGCGCTACCGCGCCGGCCGGTCGCTGCTGATCGGCGTCGGTGGCGGCGGCGGCATGTTCGGCCAGGGCCTCGGCTCGCCGGAGTTCCGCGGCTTCGCCAGCCTCGAGCTGGTGCCCGGCGCGTCGCCGGTGGTGCCGCTCCACATCGAGCCGCCGCCTCCGCCGCCCGACAACGGCGACGACGACGGCGACGGCATCGTCAACTCCGCGGACAAGTGCAAGGACCAGCCGGAGGACAAGGACGGCTTCCAGGACGAGGACGGCTGCCCCGACGCGGACAACGACGGCGACGGCATCCCCGACGCCGCCGACAAGTGCCCGAACGAGGCCGAGGACAAGGACGGCTTCGAGGACGCCGACGGCTGCGTCGACGCGGACAACGACGGCGACGGCATCCCCGACGTCGACGACCAGTGCCCGAACGAGCCCGAGGACAAGGACGGCTTCAACGACAACGACGGCTGCGACGACCCGGACAACGACCACGACGGCATCCCCGACGTGCTCGACCAGTGCGCGCTCGAGCCGGAGACGATCAACGGCAACAACGACGACGACGGCTGCCCCGACCAGGGCGACTCGCTCGTGATGGTCATGCAGGACCGCATCGAGGCGCTCGAGCCGATCACGTTCACCGGCACCACGACGAAGCTGACCAAGGGCGCGATGAACGTCCTCGAGCAGATCGCGGCGACCCTGCGCGCGGACCAGTCGATCAAGAAGATCCGCGTCACGGTGCACGTGAACCCGCGCGGCCCCGGCGACCAGGAGCTGACCGACAAGCGCGCCAAGGAGATCCGCGACGTGCTGCTGCACGCGGGCGTCGAGCCGGAGCGCGTCGAGGCGCGCGGCATCGGCTCGCAGCGGCCGCTGGTGAAGCCGACGGCGAAGGGCGCCGAGCAGATCAACGACCGCGTCGAGTTCATCATCTTCGAGCGCAAGACCGAGACGGCGCCGAAGAAGCCGGCCCAGACGCCGCCGGCCACGCCGACCACGCCGGCGACATCGACGGGCACGCAGCCGGCCGACACGCTGAAGTAGGCGCTCACGACTCGGCGCGGGCGAGGGCGAAGCCGATCACCTCGGCGGCGCCGCCGGCGAGGAGCGCGCGGCCGGCGGCGGCCATGGTCGCGCCGGTGGTGACCCCGTCGTCGACGCGGAGGACGCGGCGGCCGCGGACGAGCTCGGCGCGGCGGGGCGGGACGCGGAAGGCGCCGGCGAGGTTGCGGGCGCGCGCGGCCGCCGACAGGCCGGTCTGCGGCGGGGTCGGGCGCACGCGG
>DASZXE010000092.1:0-8915 GCA_035546475.1 Kofleriaceae bacterium | reverse complement strand
TGCGCGGTGCGCTGCCGCGGCTCGAGGTCGACGACCCCGGCGTGGTCGCCGACGTCGACACCGCCGCCGACCTGCCGCTCGCGGGGATGCGGTGAGCGCGCGCCGCGGCAGGCGCGCCGTCGTGGCCTGCGCGCTGGCCGGCGCGCTCGCGGCCTGCGTGAAGCCGCCGAAGGCGCCGAACAGCCCGCTCGTCGACATCTCGCCGGCCGAGTCCGGCGACGACGGCGGCGGCGAGCTCCTCCGCGAGCTCGAGCTCGAGGTGCTGGCCAGCTACGATCGCTTCGTCCTCGACCCGGCGTCGGCGGCGGACGCGATCGATCCGGTCGTCGGCCTCACCGCGATCGGCGTCGGCCCGCAGGAGGTCGGCGCCAGCGGCGTGCAGTCGCGCTGGCCGGTCATCGCGGTCGACGGCCAGGAGGTCGAGGTCGTGTCGCGCGCGCTCGAGCTGCACCTGTCCGCCGACCGGACAGTCGGCTGGACCTTCGACCAGATCAGCCTCCACCTGCAGGTCTGCGGCCGCACCGCGACGATCCCGCTGCGGGTCGCGCAGGTCTACGCGCGCGACAGCGAGCGGTGGACGCTGGTCTCCGAGCACCTGGCCTACGCGCAGCCGATGGGCCGCTGGCTCGACGAGGCGACCGGCCCGGTCGGCGCGCCGATGCCGGGCGCGATCGAGCGCAGCGACGACGCGGCCGCCGCGGCCGCCGCGCTGACGTCGGCGTTCACCGCCGAGGCCGATCGCCAGGCCACCTGGGACAGCGCCCCCGACGCGCTCGCGGTGTGGCCCGATCCGTTGCAGCTCCTGCGCGGCGACGCGGTCGTCACCGGGCCGAGCCTCGCGGCGTCGATGCAGGCGACCGCGATCGGCGTCGAGGGCGTGCGGCTCGCGCTCGGGCCCGGCCGCCAGAGCGCGATCGCGGCGACGACGCTGGTGGTCACGGTCGATCGCGCCGCCGGTCCGGTCGCCGTCCGCCTGCGCGCCACCGCGGTGCTCGAGCCGGCCGCCGGCAAGGCGTGGCGCGTGCGGATGGCGATGGTGTCGGCGCCGATCGGCGTGCCGGCCCTGGTCGCGCGCACGCTCGGCGTCATCGCGACGAGCGTGACCGGCAACAAGGTCACCGCCACCTGCACGCCGGGGCCGGGCAAGGTCGCCGCCCTCGACGCGCCGCCGGTCAGCAGAGCCTGGGCACGATGCGGCCCAGGCTCCATCGATCGTTCGGCACCGGGGCGGACCCCGGTCCCGACCTCGACCCAGAACAACCCCGGCCCGACCTGCGGTCGGGACCTCAGGCTCGCGCCATCACGTTGACGAGGCAGCCGATCGAGCCGTTGAGCTGGTAGATGCCCGACACGTCGATCGGGTGGACGATGTAGCCGAGCGACGCGTACTGCGCGGCCGCCGCCTCGTCGAGCGACGGCAGCCCGTAGGTCGGCAGGTAGACGATCGGCCGCCCGCCCGGCCCGGGCTCGCGGTCGAAGAGCGCGTTCGTGTACGTCACGTACGAGCCGGCGCCGGCGAGCACGACGACCGGCACCCGCAGCACCCGGTAGCCGCGCGCGGCGAGCAGCTCGGCGACCCGCTCGAAGCGCCGCGCGTCGCCGTCGAGATCGTCGTCGAGCGCGAGGCCGGCGGCGGCCGGCTCGCGCGCGGCCATCGCGGCGCCCGCCCGCGGATCGCCGACCAGCACGGTGTGATCGTCGAGCGGCACCATGAACATCATCACGTGGTGGTGCGGCACGTCGCCGGGCTCGTCGCCGAGCCAGACGATCGGCTCGCCGAACTGGCGGCGCAGCTCGCGATCGATGGTCTGGCGGTCCGACGCGCCGCGCCCGCGCGAGCGCCGCATCACCTCGGCGCCGACGAACAGCGTGTGGCTCGACGCCGCGAGGTCGCCGCCCTCGAAGACGACCTTCGACGTGCGCGCCGGTCCGCCCCACACCGCGCGGGCGATCGCGTGCGGCGCCAGCATGTCGCCGGCGCGGCCGCCGAACGCGGTCTCGACCGCCGGCGGCGCGAGCACGCCGCCCTCGCCGTCGGGCCCGACCAGCGCGGCGAACCGGTCGCGCGACCAGGTCGTCAGCTCGTGGCCGACCACGACCGGGTGGAACCGCTCGCGGTGCGCGACGCCCGCCTTCGCCATCAGGCCGACGAAGCGATCGAAGTCGGGCGCCGCCGCCACCGCGACCTCGACGTCGACGCGCGCCGGCAGGACGGCGAAGAGCTGCCGCCACACCGGCAGCGCGACCTCGTCGGCGGCCGGCGCGTAGTGGATCGCGATCGTCCGCAGCGGCGCGCTCGCGTCCTCGGCGACCAGCCGGTAGCGGGCCGGCGTCCGCGTGGTCCAGCCGGCCGCCGACGCCACCATCAGCACCAGCACGCCGGCCACCAGCCCGAGGACGGCGGCGGTCAGGTTGCGGACCAGCCCGCGCATCGCGCCGCTCACAGGCCGATCGCCGGATCGGGCTCGAGCGGCTGGCTCGACTGCGCGAGCAGCGTGCCGGCCGCCGGGTCGACGCGCGCCCACGCCGCCGCGGTGCCGCCGAGCACCGCGAAGCCGTACGCCTGCACCAGCACCGGCCCGCCGGCGACCTGCTGGCGGTGGCCGTGCAGGTGGACGATCGTCCTCGCGTGCGGCGCCAGCGTGTCGAGCTTGGCGCTGTCGTCGATCGCCACCAGCTCGCTCGAGAGGCCGATGCCGAGGCCGGTCAGCGGCCGGTCGACGAGGCTCGTCACCTCGACGGCGACGTCGATCGCGTCGCCGGGCTTGCCGGCCGCCAGCGGCTGCAGCTTGAGGCGGTACGCGTCCGGGTGGTAGGCGAACACCGGCAGGTACGCGCCCGCGTCGCGCGGCCGGTTGCCCTTGCCCGCGTCGGGGACGGCGGCGGTGACGACGACCGTGAACTGCGTCGCCTGGCCCGCCTGCGTCAGCGGATCGGGCGCCTGCGCGCCCGCGGGCAGCGGCGGCCCGGCGAGCGTGATCGGCAGCGTCAGCGGCTCGTCGCCGAGGACGACGTCCTGGTGCGAGACCTCGCGCGGCGGCGGCATCGAGCGCATCTCCGGCGAGCCGACCTGCTCGAGCACGGCGACCCGCAGCTTCTCGCCGTGGCTGCCGTCGGTGGCGGCGATCGCGAGCTTCACCGGCTCGCCGATCGGCACGCGATCGCGGTCGAGGCTGACCGACAGCTTGTGGCCGTCGATGGTGGCGACGCCGAGCACCGGCTTGCGCGCGGGGCCGTCGGCGTCGGGGCCGGCGTCGAGGCGGACCAGGCCGGCGGCGACCGAGAGGACGAAGGAGCTGGCGAAGAGCGTCGGGGCGAGCTTCATGCCGGTAGTGACCCACGGCGCGCGCCGAGCGTCGGTCAGGGCTCGGTAAGACGCGCGCCCCGGTGTCAGGCGTCGGTAAGGTCAGGCGACCGGCGAGGTCAGGCGACCGGCAAGGTCGCCAGCCCGCGCAGCACGAGGTTGCGCCGCCAGCTCGGCTCGCCGTCGAGCGCGAGGTCGGGCCTGCGGCGGAACAGCGCCTCGAGCGCGAGCTGGCCCTCGAGCCGGGCCAGCGACGCGCCGAGGCAGTAGTGGATGCCGGCGCCGAACGCGAGGTGCTTGTCGGCGTTGGCGCGCGCCGGCTCGAGGCGGTCCGGCTCGGCGAACACCGCCGGGTCGCGGTTGCCGGCGCCGAGCAGCATGAAGACCAGGTCGCCGGTCTTCACCGCGTGGCCGCCGAGCGTCGTGTCCTCGAAGGCGAACCGCAGCGTGAGCTGCACCGGCGAGTCGAAGCGGAGCAGCTCCTCGACGGTGTTCGCCGTGATCGGCCCGCGCGCCTGCGGGTGGCGGAGGAGCGCGAGCGCGCCGTTGCCGATCAGGTTGACGGTCGTCTCGTGGCCGGCGGTGAGGATGAGCCGGCAGGTCGCCAGCAGCTCCTCCTTCGACAGCGCGTCGTCGGCCTCGTGCGCGCGGGTGAGCTCGCTGATGAGGTCGGCGCGCGGCGCGCCGCGGCGCTCGTCGATGACGCCGGCGATGTAGCCGTCGACGCCGTCGACCGCGGCCGCCGCCTGCGCCAGCTCGTCGGCCGTGGCGTCCGGCTCGAGGCCGCGCGTCATCACTGTCGACCACGCCTTGAACCGGTCGCGGTCCTCGGCCGGCACGCCGAGCAGCTCGCTGATGACGATGATCGGCAGCGGGAACGCGACGTCGCGGACGAGATCGAAGCGGGCCGGCGCCCGGGCGACGAGGTCGTCCGCGATCGCGGCGATGTGCGGCCGCAGGCGCTCCACGGTGCGCGGCGTGAACGCGAGGTTGACCAGCGCGCGGAGCCGCGTGTGCGCCGGCGGATCGCGGAAGAGCAGGCTGTGGCGGCGCCGCTCGACGAGGTCGCTGGCCTGCTGCGGGATCCGCGCGAGCACCTCGGGCGCGACGACCCGCTCGCCCTCCTTGCCGAACTGCTTCGAGCGGAGGAGCTGCGAGCAGATCGCGTGGCTGGTCACCATCCAGGCGCCGACCCCGAACGCGCCCGGCATCCACAGCACCGGATCCATCGCGCGGAGCTGCGCGTAGAGCGGGTACGGATCGGCGAGGCGCTCCGGCGTGACGAGGTCGGTGAGCTTCACGCCGCGACTGTATCGCGGCGGCGCCGCGCTCGATCAGAGGGTTGGCCGGGACGCCAACCGTCTCGTCGATCGATCGGGCCCGAGGAGGACCTCGGGATCGATCTCGGTCGGACTGCTGTCGGCGGCCCTCGCCGCCGGGCCGCGCCGTCCGCGGCCCGATGCTCGCGCGCGGTGCGAAGAACGGGACGGGTCGTAGCTCAGCCGGCCTGATCGCGCGCCGGCTCGCCCGCGGGCAGCTCGAAGCCGGCGACGTGCGGGTCGGCCAGGTAGACGTCGGTCAGCCGCTTCTTCTTCGGCCAGAACGGCAGGAGCCGCAGCGGGAAGGTGACGAGGTCGAACAGCCCGCCGAGCAGCTTGCCGCCGTACGCCTCGGCGACCAGCGCCGCCCGCCTCCACGCGCCCAGCTCGGCGAGCGGCCGATCGAGGACGCCCATCCGGCGCAGGCGCAGCTCGGCGCACCGGTTCGACAGCGCGAGAAACGCCGGCAGGTGCTTCATCACGGCGTGGTCGCGGCCGCCCGGCCCGCCGCGCCGGTCCATGTAGCCGGCCAGCTTGCGCACGCCCCACATCGACACCAGCGACAGGCCGAGCAGCCGGCGGCGCAGCCAGCCCTTGCCGGCGATCGCCTTCATCGTCTCCTGCTCGCCGAACTCGACGTGCCGCTCCTCCTGCTTCACCGCGCGGCGGAGGATGTCGACCGACGGCTTGTGATCGAGCGCGTCGATGATGCCGTAGAAGGCCATCAGCACGAAGCCCTCGCCCTGCGCCATCTCGAGCGCGACGTGCTCGGCCCAGCTCCCGCCCATCATCCCCGTCGACAGGAAGCGGACCGCCCAGTGCGCCTTGCCCGGCTTGTGCTCGAGCATCGTCATGATGCGGAGGAAGTTGTCGACGTGCTGCATCTCCTCGAGCGACTGGCGGGCGAGGAAGCGGGCCGCCTCGTAGTCGGGCGCCTCGTACAGCCAGTGGCCGACCTGGATGCCGGTCATCTCGCCGTAGAGGAACTGGTCGAGCATCCAGCCGACGAGCTCGCGGTCGCGGACCGGATCGAGGGTCGCGCCGCCGAAGTCGTAGGTCATCTCCTCGCGGCTGAGCAGCATCGCCGTCAACCTTACCTCCCGCGGCCGGCGGCCGGGAGCGCCGCGCGCGGGCCCACGCGGGGCTGGCACCGGCGGGCGCCCGCGTGCATGCTCGGCCTCATGAAGCGGGTGCTCCTCGTCCTGGTGGCCGTCGTCGTGTTCGCGCTGGTCTGGTGGGTCGCGCGCGGCTCGCGCAAGGCGCCCGACGAGCGGCTGGCGGAGCACACGCGCGCGATGTGCAAGATCGCGGCGGGCGGCATCAGCGATCCCGACGACGGCGTGCGCCGCATGTTCCGCTACTACGGCGAGCAGGGGCCGACGATGGCGAAGGAGTGGGCCGAGCTGCTGGTGACGATCGAGCGCATCGACGACGACGACGCCCACGACGCGCGGGCGCGGCTGGCCTCGCGCCGCCTGCGGGCGCCGGCGATCGCCTGCGCGCAGACGTTCCAGCGCTTCGGCGACGCGATCGAGCGGAGCCCGGAGGCGAGCGCGCGGGTCGAGCGCGGCGTCGAGCGGTTCAGCCGCACGCTCGAGATCCTGTTCGGCGAGGACGGCGGCGCGGTCCTGACCGCGCCGTTCGGCGGCGTCGACGGGATGAACGCGCTCGACCACGCGCTCGACGGCCTCGAGCACCGTCCGTCCCCGCGCGACTGAGCCGGGTTCCGGACGTTGCCGCGCGCGGCGGCGCCGGGCTCGTCGACAGGCGGGCGCGCGCCGCGATAGCCTCGCGCTGGTGTCCGCTCCGGCCGTGACGCTCGCGCGCAGCGAGTACGACCTCCAGCTCCACGCGGTGCTGCTGCGCACGATGCGCGCCGTGCTCGACGCCGACCGCGAGCGGCGCGGGGCCGAGCACCCGGCGGAGGCGGCGCTCGCCGCCGACCTGGCCGCCACCGAGGCGGCGATCGCGGCGTTGCCCGACGACGCGGGCGCGCGGCCGATGCTCGGGCTGGCCCGCCGCCTGCGCTGGAGCCCGCACGAGCTCGGCTTCGTGTGGACGACCGTCGGCCTCGCCGTGAACCCGCGCATGCTCGTCCACGCCCGCGCGCTCGACGAGAGCGCGGTGCGCGGGCTGTCGGCGTCGCTGTACGCGCGCATCGCGGGCCTCGACGCGGCGGCGGCGCGCGCGCTCGGGCTGACCTTCGTCCCCGGCGTCGGCGCGTCGCGCGCGGGCCTGCTGACGGCGGCGCCCGGCGAGTGGGTCGCGTCGGCGACGCCGTGGCTGGTGTCGCCGGAGCTGGTGCGCCACCTGGCCGGCCTGCCCGGCGGCGATCCGCGGCTGACCGAGGTCGCGCGGCCGGCGATCGACGCCGAGCTCGACGACGCACAGCGCGCCGCGGTCGAGCGGCTGGCCGCCATCCTCGCGGTGCCGCGGCCGCTGGTCGTCCACGTCGAGGGCCCGCCGCTCACCGGCCGCCGCACCGCCGTCGCGCTGGCGACCTCGCAGCCGGTGCTCGCGCTCGATCTCGGCCAGCTCCCGCCGACCGCGCCCGCGCTCGCCGACGCGCTGATCGCGCTGCGCCGCGAGGCCGCGCTGCGCGGCGCGGTGCCGGTCGTCGCCGGCGTCGAGGAGCTGGTCACCGGCGGCGAGTCGGGGCGCGACGCGCGCGTGCGCGTGCTCGGCCAGCACCTCGACGGCGCGGACGGCCCGGTCGTGCTGGTGACGAGCTGGCGCGGCCTCGACTCGGGGACGCGGCTGCCGACGGTGCGCGTCGAGTGGCACACCCCCGATGTCGCGACCCGCGCGCGGCTCTGGCGCGCGCTGGCCGGCGCGGGCACGAGGGCGGCTGCCGGTGCCGCCGGGCTCGGCGACGGCGACCCCGAGCAGCTCGCGATCCGCTTCCCGATCGGCGCCGGCGGCATCGAGCGGGCGCTGGCGAGCGCGCGCGTGCTCGCGGGCGCGCGGCCGGCCGACCAGCCGCTCGGCCTGTCGGAGCTGACGGCCGGCGTGCGCCAGAACATCGCCGAAAGCATGGGCGAGGTCGCCGAGCGCGTGATCGTCCGCCAGACCTGGGACGACCTCGTCCTCAACGACGACGTCCTCGCGCAGGTGAAGACGCTCGTCGCGCGCGTCCGCCACGCCCACCAGGTCTACGAGGAGTGGGGCTACCGCTCGAAGATGCCGCGCGGGGTCGGCGTCGCCGCGATGTTCTCGGGGCCGCCCGGCACCGGCAAGACGATGGTCGCCGGGCTGATCGCGCGCGAGCTCGAGCTCGAGCTGTACCAGGTCGATCTCAGCAAGGTCGTGTCGAAGTGGGTCGGCGAGACCGAGAAGCAGCTCGCGCGGGTGTTCGACGCGGCCGAGGCCGGCCACGTGCTGCTGCTCTTCGACGAGGCCGACGCGCTGTTCGGCCAGCGCACCAAGGACGTGCAGAGCGCGACCGATCGCTACGCGAACCTCGAGGTCAACTTCCTCCTGCAGCGGATCGAGAGCTTCGACGGCACGGTCATCCTCACGACGAACCTCGACACCGGCATCGACAAGGCGGTGAAGCGGCGGCTCGCGGCGCACGTCGTGTTCCAGCACCCCGACGACGACGAGCGGGCGCGGCTGTGGCGGCACATGCTGTCGGCGTCGGCGGCGCCGCTCGATCGCGACCTCGACGTCCACGATCTGGCGCGCCGGTTCCCGACGATGACCGGCGCGAACATCCGCAACGCGGCGCTCGGCGCGGCGTTCCTGGCGGCGGCGGAGCGGCGGGCGACGATCGATCAGCAGATCGCGATCCAGGCGGGCCGCCACGAGTACATGTCGATGGGCCACGTGCTGGCGACGACGCAGGGCCTCTGATTTCCGACGCGCGGGACGCGCGGGACGGGCGGGACGCGCGGGACGGGCGAGGGCCCGCGAAACGCGGCCACGGCGAGGAAGGTCGGACCGCCGGCGGCCGTATTAGGGCCGAGGTCACCATGTTCGGATTCGAAGCCAGCATCGATGCCGAGAAGAAGCTGCTCCCCCCGCCCGAGCTCGCGGAGCCGCCCAAGGAAAAGGAGTCCGCCCAGCCGGCGGTGACCCAGTCGATCGCCGAGATCCAGAAGGCGTACCCGGCGGGCGGCGCGAACGGCGTCGAGACGCCGGAGGCGAAGGCGGCCGCCGGCGCGGGCCCGACCTCGGTGAGCACGCAGGCGCTCGGCGACCACGGCCCGGCGGCGCACGTGGCGCCGCTCGCGCAGTCGGTGGCGGAGATCAAGCAGTCGGTGGCGGAGACCCAGAACGCCGCGCCGCCCGCG
>DASZXE010000091.1:0-38836 GCA_035546475.1 Kofleriaceae bacterium | reverse complement strand
GCCGCCCCAGCCGCGTGGCTGGGGTCTGCGCCCCCGGTGGGGTGGCGCGCCCCGCCGTCGTGCTGGCGCCAGAGGGCGATGCCGACCCCGGCCAGGATGGCGGCCGCACCGACGCCGGCGAGCACCAGCCGCGAGCGGGTCGGGGCAGGGGTGGCTGACACCATCGGAGGGCTGGCGGGCATCGCGGGTCGCTCCCGTTGCACGACCGGTACCGACCGCCGATCGGCCGCCGATCGGCCGTCGATCGGCCGCGGATCGACCACAGATCGGCCGCGGATCGGTGGCTGACACCATCTTGGACACGGCCGGACGCCGACTTCGCCGCGGTGGCTGACACCATCCCGGCCGCGATCGCCGGGGGGCCGGGCCCCAGGCGGGGCTCGCGGTCCCGGCGAGGCGAGCCCCGGCGCGCCCGCAAGCCCGCGGTGACACGGGGATGACACGGCGATGATCTCCGCGGCTCCGCTGGCATGACCCGTGCTCGATGAGCCGCCAGAAGGAGCCCGCATGCGCATCCCCACCCGCACCCTCGCCGCGTCGCTTCTCCCCGCCGCCCTCCTCCTCCTCGGCGCCGGCTGCGTCGGCGACCTGCCGTCCGGCGGCTCCGACGACGGCAGCTCGATCCCGCCGCCGTCCGCCTCGGCCCGCGAGATCTTCGACACCAAGGTGATGCCGAAGCTCGAGTCGGCGTGCGCCGCCTGCCACGCGGGCCAGGGCGCGCCGACCAAGTACCTGGGCGCGGTCGGCAACTCCGACGACTACGACACGCTCACCGTGAACGCGACGATGACCGGCGGCTGGGACCCGACGCAGGCGCTGCTCCTCACCCACCACCACACCGCCGGCGAGCCGGAGCTCGACACCGGCGCGCGCGACGGCATCCGCGAGTGGCTCCTCAAGGAGGCGTCCGACCGCGCCGACGATCCGCCGATGGCGACGCCGCGCGAGGTGCTGGCCAAGTGGGCGGCGTGCATGGACTTCGCCGACTGGAGCACCTCCGGCATGGGCGACTGGGCCACCAAGACCTCGAGCAGCGGCGCCTGCATGTCGTGCCACCACGAGGGCGCGGGCGGCTACTACGCCGTCGGCGACTCGCAGAAGATGTTCGACGTGAACCGCTACGAGTCGATGATCACCTTCTTCTTCACCGTGCAGCAGAACGGCATCGAGAACGAGGTCGTCGTCAACGAGGACCGGCCGTGCGGCCGCTCGCTCGGCGGCGTCACCCACCCCGGCTACGTCTGCCCCGACGAGTACATGGACAAGCTCCACGACTTCTACGACAAGACGAAGGCCGGGCTGGCGAACTGCACCGCGCCCGCGCAGTTCCCGACGCCGCCGGCCCCGGACCCGGCGCCCTGATCGCCGACCGAGACGGTGGCTGACACCACCGCGAGCGAGCGCCGCCCCTGGCCCGGGCGGCGTTCGTTCGTTTCGGCCGGGCCGCGCCCCCGGCCAGCCGCCGCGAGCGCCGCGAGAGGTGGAGCCCGGCGACCCATGAGCCGGTCGACCCCGGGACCCGAGCCCCACCCTGGGACCTGTTCTCCTCGATCGCGGCCGGCGGCGCCGATCCCCCTCGACGGTCAACGGCCTGTAATGGCTCTGCAATGACGCTCGGAGGCGCACTCAGGTTGCTGGCATGGCCGCTGCTTATGCCCAGGACAGCCAACGCCCCCGACCCGTAGGAGACCCGCCATGAACAAGCTCGCCAAGATCCTCCTCGCCGCAAGCTGCCTCCTGCCGGCGTCTGCGGCGCTCGCTGGCCCCACCGTCAAGTCGTTCCAGATCCACAACGGCATGAACGCCGGCCTCCTGTGGAACAACGGCCCGCGCAACTTCGATCAGCGCGGCGCCGGCCTCGAGAACCTCAGCTCGCACTACCTGCCGAGCGCCGAGGGCGGCCCGCGGGTCGTCTCGATCGGCACCGGCAGCTACACCGACATCCCGGACAGCCCGATCCCGCAGGGCACCCGGCTCCAGGCGCTCTGCACGAGCTGGAAGGTCGACGAGACCGCCGGCCTGGTGAAGGACACCACCCGCTACATCACCGCCAACCACGGCAACGAGTACCAGAACGCCATGATCCCGGGCGCGACCCCGATCATGAACGGTCAGTACCTGTTCGTGACCTACGGCTACGACCGCAACGGCAACACCGAGACCTACGGCAAGGTCATCGGCCCGAACTGCGAGGAGCTGTCCGACCAGACGCTCATCATCGCCAAGAACAACGACGACGTCGCCGGCAACGCCGACCTGACCCACACGCTGCTCACCGACGGCCCCGAGGAGGCGCGCCTCGGCGACTGCGTGATCGGCAACGGCAACGGCGGCGACAACATGTACTGCTACGGCGTCACCGTCACCAAGGTGGGCAGCCAGTTCACCATCAAGAAGGACTTCGACTTCGTCGGCGAGGCGGAGGAGGAGCGCAGCCGGTCGTACACCGCGCCGGTGCCCGAGATGCCGGGCTACATGTTCGAATGCGCCGCCGTCGGCGACAACCAGCCGCCGGATCGCGGCCTGCGCTGCGGCCTCATGAACATGAACCCGGGCGTCGCCAACAACCAGCGCATCGTCTGGCGCAAGTACCTCGCCGAGCGCGACGGCAACACCTACTACACGGTGCCGAACCTGGCGGCGGTGAAGGGCTCCGACGGCAGGACCGCCTTCGTCGTCACCTACGTCAAGGTCGTCACCAACGGCCGCAACAACCGCGGCCAGACCCAGTTCATGCAGCAGCTCGTGCGCCCGTCCGAGACCGGCCTCGAGATCCTGACGCCGCCGTCGACGGACCTGGTGCCGGTCGGCGACAAGTCGCACCCGACGATGTGCCACGGCTCGTGGGGCGAGGACGACACCCCCGCCGCCTTCGTGGTCACCGGCACCATCACCGACGGCGGCTCCGGCGCGCTGTCGATCCTCCGCGCGAACCCCGACGTCGGCGAGATGCACAACGCCGGCGGCCACGGCAACGCGATCACCTTCTCGAGCAGCACCGGCTCCGGCCACATCTCGCAGATGTACGGCAACAACCCGAACACGCCCCAGGGCCGCAACCACCAGTACTGCGAGATGCTGCCCAACCCGGGCTACCAGAAGGCGAACGGCTTCCAGCCCGACGTGAAGGCCTTCCTCATGCTCAGCAACACCGGCCACCACGCCGGCGAGGACAAGTCGTTCGGCGAGGTCGTGCTGGTGCCCGCCGTCGTCCCCGCCGCCGCCAACCCGGTCGATCCCGAGCCGACCAACCCGGATCCCGATCCCGTCCCGACGCCGACCCCGGATCCCGACCCGTCGGGCACCAGCATGGGTGGCTGCTCGACCGGCGGCGCGGGTGGTGGCGCGGGCGGCGCGCTGATCCTCGCCCTCGGTGCGGCCGTCGCCGGCATCCGCCGCCGCCGCCGCTAGTCGCCCTCCGCCGCCTCGCCCCCCGACCCGCCCCTCGACGACCCTCCCGGAGGAACGCCATGCGCCACCTCTTCACCGCCACCGTCGCGACGTTGCTGCTGGGTGCCGTCGGCTGCGTGGAGCCGATCGACAACGGCACGACCAACCCGACCCTGCCGAAGACGGCCGGCGAGCAGCAGTTCGACGCCGACATCGCGCCGATGCTCGAGCAGGTCTGCGCGGGCTGCCACACCGGCGCGCCGGAGTCGACGCCGACGAAGTGGCTCGGCCAGGCGGGCAAGTCCGACGACTACGAGCACGTGACGCTCGACGACGGCGTGATCGGCGGCTGGAACCCGGCGCTGGCCGGCCTGCTGACCAAGGGCGAGCACTCCGACGGCCAGGCCCGCGCGTGGACGCCCTCCGAGGCGAACACGATCGAGAACTGGATGACCCAGGAGGCGACCGATCGCAACATCACGATCGAGCCGCCGGTGCCGCCTCCTCCTCCCGGCCCGCCGGTGCTCGACGCCCGCCAGGCGCTCGCGCAGTGGTCGGCGTGCATGCAGTACGCGGACTGGGAGTCGTCGCAGATGGGCACGTGGGCCAACAAGCAGGCCAATGGCAACAATGGCAACAACCCGTGCAGCGACTGTCACTCGTCGGGCGCGGGCGGCGCGTGGATGAACCGTGACGACGCCGGCATGTTCGCGATGAACCGGCAGGAGCTGTTCATCAAGAACTTCTTCGCGGTGAAGCCGAACGACATCGGCGACCTCAGCAAGGGCTACTCGATCATCATCAACGACGACAAGCTGCTGGCGAAGTCGACGCGGCAGGGCGACGGCCACCCGAACTTCAACTACACCGACAACGACCAGTACCGGCAGCGGCTGAACGACTTCTACAACAAGACGAAGGCGCGGCTGGCGACCTGCACCGCGACGCCGGCCTTCCCCGACGCGCCGACGATGTAACTCCGCTGTCACCTCGCCACGTCGTCGCGCACGCGCCGCCCCCTCGGGCGGCGTCGCCGTCTTCGGCGGCCGGCGGCGAGGCCGTGCGCTTCGTGCACAGCCGACCGATCTGCCGGCGGGCGCCGAGCGTATCCTGAGCGAGATGGGCGGCCCGCGGACCCGGCAACGACGCCGCGTCGCGGCGTGGCTGTGCCTGACGGCGCTGACCGCGAGCGTCGTCGTGCTGCCGGGGCTGCACGCCGCGCTGCACCTGGCCGAGCGGCTCGCGGCCGAGCGCGCGACGCCGTCGGGGTCGCGGATCATCGTCTACGCGCACGGGCACTGCCATGGCGGCTACTGCCACGGTGGGCCCGACGACAGCGGCGGCAGCGAGACGCCCTGGCCACAGGATCCCGTCCACCACCACCATCACGACGGCGACGCGCCGGGCGAGCACGGGACGAACAGCCCGGAGCACCTCGCCGCCTTGCTGGCGCCGGCGAGCGCGCCGGTGGTTCCGCCGCGCGTCGAGCCGGCGACGGTCACCGACTACGCGTACGCGATCCGGCTGGCCAGGAGTCTGCCGGCGCGCCGCCCGGCGATCCGCGGTCCGCCGGCGGCGCGGTCGTAGTCAGGCTCGTTCCTCATTCGACCGACGCGCGTGCGTCCCGGCCCAGCGGCCGCGTGCGCGCGTAGCTTCCCACGCCCTGGAGGATCCCCATGCGAACCGGGACCCTGCTCGCCTCGATCATGCTCGCGCACCTCTCGACGGCGGCGGCGCAGACAGCCGCGCCGACCCCGACCCCGACGCCGACTCCGACGCCGACGGCAACTCCGACGCCGACTCCAACCCCGACTCCAACCCCGACTCCGACGGCGACCCCGACTCCGACGCCGACGCCGACGCCGGCCGCGACGGCGACCCCGCCTCCCGACGGCTCCGCCGAGCCGCCCGCCGACGAGCACGGCATCTCCGCCGAGGAGATCGTCATCGAGAGCCATCCGCCTGCGGAGTCGGCCTCGTCCGTCCACTTCTCGAAGCAGGACCTCGAGCGCCGCCCGCACGATCAACCCTCCGACCTCCTCCGGCAGACGCCCGGCCTCGTCGTCGCCCAGCACGCCGGCGGCGGCAAGTCGGACCAGTACTTCATCCGCGGCTTCGACGCCGACCACGGCACCGACGTCGCCATCTTCTTCGACGGCGTGCCGGTCAACCTCACCAGCCACGGCCACGGCCAGGGCTACGCCGACACCCACTGGCTCATCCCGGAGACGGTCGCGTCGATCGACGTCTCCAAGGGCCCCTACGCCGCCCGCTACGGCGACTTCTACACCGCCGGCGCGATCGAGCTGAAGACGATCGACGAGGTCGACGGCGCGACGTTCCACGCGGTCGGCGGCACCGCGCTCGGCGGCCCGACCGCGGCCGACCACCTCGACTACCGGCTGGTCGCGATGGCCAGCCCGAAGATCGGCGAGGGCAAGACGCTGCTGGCCGCCGAGCTCGGCTACGCCGACGGGCCGTTCATCCACCCGCAGGCGTTCCGCCGCGGCTCGGTGCTCGGCAAGTACAAGGCCGACGTCGGCGCCGGCGAGCTGTCGCTCGAGACGACCTACTACGCCGCCCGCTGGAACCAGTCGGGCCAGATCCCGTCGTCGCTCGTCGAGTCGGGCGACCTCGATCGCTTCGGCGCCGTCGATCCGACCGAGGGCGGCGCGTCGTCGCGCTCGAGCCTCGTGCTCGGGTACCGCGTCCCCGACGAGCGCGGCGGCGTCTGGTCGCTGCAGGCGTACGGCGTCGGCTACCGCCTGCGCCTGTTCTCCGACTTCACGCTGTTCGCCCGCGATCAGGTCCACGGCGACGAGATCGAGCAGACCGACGCCCGCCTGCTCTACGGCCTGAACGGCGACTACCGGCGCGCGCAGCGGTGGGGCAAGGTCTCCGGCGGCCTCCACCTCGGCGTGCAGGTCCGCGCCGACGACGCCGAGACGTCGCTCTGGCACGACGGCGCCCGCGTCCGCCTGGCCGACTGCTTCGGCGTCGCCAACCCGTGCAACCACACGATGAACCGCATCCGCGACCTCGGCGCGTTCGCCGAGGAGGACGTGACGCTCCACCCGAAGGTGCAGGTGATCGGCGGCCTGCGCATGGACCAGTTCGTCTGGGACGTCGAGGACCTCGACCCGGAGACGGTCGCGACGCCGGAGACCACCGGCGGCACCGCCCAGCGCGCGATCGTCAGCCCCAAGCTGTCGATCATCACGCACCCGATCGATCAGGTCGCGGTGTTCGTCAACGGCGGCCTCGGCTTCCACTCCAACGACGCGCGCGCCGCGGTGTCGAGCCACGGCCAGGGCGCGCTCGCCCGCGGCTACGGCGCCGAGGTCGGCACCCGCGTCGATCCGCGCGCCGGCCTGCACGCGTCGGTCGACGCCTGGTACCTGTACCTGACGTCGGAGCAGGTGTGGAGCGGCGACGCCGGCGGCACCGAGGCGTCGGATCCGACCCGCCGGTTCGGCCTCGACGTCGAGGCGTCGTGGGATCCGACCGCGTGGCTGTCGGTCGACGCCAACGTGGCGCTCGCGCGCTCGACCCTGGTCGCCAACCAGGGCAACGGCGGCGCGCTCGCGCTGGCGCCGAAGCTGATGGGCGGCGGCGGCGTCGCCGTCCACCACGGCCACGACTTCGTGTCGCTGCGCGCGCGCGGCATCGGCGACCGGCCGGCCAACGACGACGGCTCGCTGACCGCCGAGGGCTACCTGATCTTCGACCTGGTCGCGGCGAAGAAGGTGAACGACCGCCTCGAGGTCAACCTGACCGCCAACAACCTGCTCAACAGCGAGTGGCGCGAGGCGCAGTTCGCCGACGACTCGCGGGTGGCGCCGGGCGCGCCGATCGTCGAGGACGTCCACTTCACGCCGGGCATGCCGCTGACGGTGATGGCCGGCGCGACCGTCACCTACTGACCTGCTAATCTGGGGCATGCGCCGCGCGCTCCGACCGCTCGCCGCCGTGGCCACCGTCGCGGTCGCGGCGGCGGCCGCCGCGCTGGGCGGCTGTCACCCGGCGTCGCAGGCGCCGGCGGGGCGCGAGACGTTCGTCATCCCGCCGGATCCGGCGCCGCCGCCGAGCGAGCACTGCTTCCGCGAGCGGTTCCAGGCGCAGGGCCGCCCGTTCGAGCTCCTGCTGTCGCTGCGCGCCGATCCGCCGACGTCGACGATCATCAGCCAGCTCACCGAGCACGGCGCCAACGGCGACGCGACCTGGTCGACGGTGATGACCGTCGACGGCGACCGCTTCGCGTCGGTCGAGCACGGCCCCGAGGGCGACGCGCACGGCGAGGGGACGCTGGTCGGCCCCGCGTGGGCGTGGACCGGCTGGACGTCGGTGACCCACCGGCCCGAGGGCTTCGACGAGCACGCCGACGCCCGCTTCACCAGCACCGGGCTCGACGTCACCACCGACACCCGCGGGCCGGACGGCGCGGTCGCCTCGACCGGCAAGCACCACTACCTCGCGGTCGCCTGCCTCACGCTCGGCGACCAGCCGATCGAGAGCCTCGAGCCGAAGCCGAGGCGGTAGCCGCGGGGTCAGCGGGTGTAGATCGTGACCTCCGCCGACAGGCCGGCGCGGAGGTCGACGTCCTTCGGCACCGACTCGAGCTTGATCCGGACCGGCACCCGCTGGACGACCTTGACGAAGTTGCCGGTCGCGTTGTCGGGCGGGATCAGCGAGAAGCGCGCCCCGGTCGCCGGCGAGATGCTCTCGACCGTGCCCTTCAGCGTGACGTCGTCGTAGGCGTCGACCTCGACGGTCGCCCGCTCGCCCTGGTGGATGCGGTGGACGTCGTCCTCCTTGATGTTCGCGATCACGTACTTCTCGTCGGAGACGACGACGACGAACGGCTGGCCGGCGGCGAGCGTCTGGCCGACGTGGACGGCGACGCGCGAGGCGGTGCCGGCGACCGGCGAGACGACGTGCGCGTGCTGCTGGTCGAGGATCGCGCGGTCGAGCGCGGCCTGGGCCGACGCGACCTTGGCGGTGGCGAGGTCGACGGCGGCGTTGGCGGCGTCGACCTGCGCGTCGACCGGCGCGACCTGCATCACGTGGCCGCGCGCCTCGGCGACCCGCGCCTCGGCCATCTGGCGCGCCTCGCGGGCGGCGGCGAGCTGGGCGTTGGCCTGATCGAGCGCGGCCTGGGCGGCGTCGAAGGTGCCCTGCGCCTGCTCGAGCTGCGTCGTCGTGATCGCGTTCTCCTTGAGCAGGCCGTTGGCGCGGTCGAGCTCGGTCTTGGCCCGCTCCTGATCCGCCCTGGCGCGGACCAGGGTCGCCTCGGCCGCGTTGATCTGCGCGACCGCGGTGCGGACGCTGGCGTCCGACGCGTCGAGCTGCGCGGTCGCCGACGACTTGCCGCCCGACGACGTCGCCTTGACGATCGCGACCTGCGCCTGCGCCGCGGCGAGCTGGGCGTCGGCCGCCTTCTTCTCGGCGGTGGCCTGCGCGACCCGGTTGTCGAGCTCGGACGTGTCGAGGTCGATCAGCGGATCGCCGACCTTGACCCGGTCGTGGTCGTGCACGTGCACGGCCGTCACCACGCCGGCGACCCGGGCGGAGACCGGCGACGTGTCGGCGTCGATCTGCGCGTTGTCGGTGTCGATGCGGTCGCGGTGCCACCAGCGCCAGCCGAGGAAGCCGCCGACGGCGGCCACCGACACGATGGCGAGGATGATGAACGCGCGCTTGCCGCGCCGCTTGCGCGGCGGTGCGACCTGGGCGGCAGGCGAGCTGGTGGGGTTGGCGGGGGCTGCGGGTGATTCGAGGCTCATCGGATTTCCCTGGGTCATTCGATCGCGACGTGGATCGCCTCGCCGGGGGCGGACGGTTCATCGTGCTGCTTGGCGCGGAGGAAGAACAGGAGCGGCAGGACCACGAGGAACAGTCCGGCCTGGAGGAGGAACGTCTTGTCGAACGCGATCGCCAGCCCCTGGAAGGAGACCTTGGCGCGCAGCGAGGCCTGGACCATGCCATCGGCCATGGTCGCGTCGAAGCCGCGGGCGAGCATCGCCGCCTTCTGCTGGGCGACCGCCAGCATCACCTCGGGGCGGAGGAGCGTCACGTTGT
The DNA here is from genome assembly GCA_035546475.1 of Kofleriaceae bacterium. Lineage (GTDB taxonomy): Bacteria > Myxococcota_A > Polyangia > Haliangiales > Haliangiaceae > UBA2376. The sequence goes on along the minus strand of DASZXE010000091.1, from coordinate 29,368 downwards.
CCGACAGCGCGGCGGCGGCCCGCACGCCGTAGTTGGTGAACAGCGTCGTCAGGATGGTGAGGCCGACCGAGCCGCCGATCTGGCGCATGAACGAGTTGAGGCCGGCGGCGTCGGCGAGCTGGTGGCGCTCGACGTGCGAGAGGGCGGCGGTGGTGAGCGGGACGAACAGGCAGGCGAACGCGAAGCCGGTGATGACGAGCGGCACGAGGAAGCCGCTGCTCTCGGTCAGGGTGTTGACCGTCGACAGCTCCCACGAGCCGATGATGAAGAGGAGGACGCCGAACGCGACGATCCAGGCCGGCGGGACGCGGGTGTAGAGGCGGCCGATGATCGGCGACGCGATCATCATCGCGATCGTCCGCGGCAGGAGCACGAGGCCGGCGGTGGTCGCCGGCAGCCGCAGGACCTCCTGCATGAACACCGGCAGGAGGAACGTGCTGCCGACCAGCACCGCGAACATGATGGTGGCGATGATGGTGCCGGCCGCGAACGTCGAGTCGCGGAACAGCCGCAGGTTGACGACCGGCGCGGTGGCGGTCAGCTCGCGGATGATGAAGGCGGCGGCGCCGATGATCGCGGCGAAGAAGGCCACGACGACGGCGGTCGACTCGAACCAGTCGTTCTGCGGCCCCTCCTCGAACAGGTACTGCAGCGAGCCGACCGCGACGATCATGAGGCCGATGCCGGCGAAGTCGAAGTTGGACCGGGCCTCGCGCGCGCGCTTGAGGTTCTGCTCGCGGATGTCGGCCGGCTCGTGGACGTTGCGGCTGGTCAGGTACATGCCGAGCAGGCCGACCGGCAGGTTGATGTAGAAGATCCAGGCCCAGTGGTAGTTGTCGACGATCCAGCCGCCGAGCACGGGGCCGATCGCCGGGCCGACCATCACGACCATCATGAACATGGCCATCGCCATGCCCTGCTCCTGCGGCGGGAAGGTCTGGCGGAGGATCGCCTGCTGGGTCGGCTGGATGGCGCCGCCGCCGAGGCCCTGGATGATGCGGAACAGGGTCAGCGTGCCGAGCGAGCGGGCCATGCCGCACAGCGCGGAGCCGAGCACGAACAGGAACATCGAGATCAGGTAGAGGCGCTTCTGGCCGATCAGCGCGCCGAGGAAGCCGGTCAGCGGCATGACCACGACCATCGCGATCATGTACGCGGTCGAGATCCAGGTCATCGCCTCGAGCGAGGCGCCGAGCTCGCCGCGGATCGCCGGCAAGGCGACGTTGATGATCGACGAGTCGATCGTGGCCATGAGCGATCCGAACGAGACGGAGATCGCGACGACCCACTTGTTGACGGACGGCTGGCTCATCGTCGGCGCGCGCCGTCGAGGAAGAGGTCGACCACCGCGTCGGCGTGCTGCGCGAAGCTGCCGCCGGCGGCGACCTCCTCGGTCACGACCGCCTTGATGGCGGCCAGCAGGATGGGGGCGTGGAGCGCGGCGTGGCGGGGGGACAGCGCGGCCTTGCCGGCGCGGCGGGCCAGCACCTTCTCGGTGGCGGCGCGCATCTCGTGGACGAGGGCAGGGCTGTGGAGCTTGGGGTCGCGGCCGTGGCTGCCGACCTCGAGCGCGATGCGGACGAAGGTCGCGTGCTCGTCGAGGACGGCGAGGACGCGGCCGACGAAGGCGCGCAGCTCGGCCTCGAACGTCGAGGCGCGGAGGTCGGCGGCGGCGCGGACCAGCGGGATGATGCGGCCGCGGCGGTCGCTGAACAGCTCGCGGAGGAGGGCGTCCCGATCGGCGAAGTGGTTGTAGACGGTGCCGACCGCGACGCCCGCGCGGCGCGCGACCTCGGCCATGCCGGTGGCGGCCACGCCGCGCTCGGCGATGACGGCCTCGGTGGCGTCGACGATCGCCCGCGTCACCTCCTCCCGCTGGCGATCGCGCAGCGGCGGGCGCCGGGCCGATGAACCAAGATTCATGGCGTGAACATAGCCTGCAATCCATGAACGACAAGGCCAGATCCGGCGGCGGCGGTCGTCACCCCGACGGGGCGAGCGCCGGCGCGCTCGGGCGGCGCAACGCCAACGATGTCGATCACTTCCAGGGGCCGTGCCGCCCCTGTGGTCGGCGGGCGGCGCGAGACCGACGATGTCGATCACTTCCATCCCGTTCGCCCTGAGCGGCGGCGCGAAGCGCGCCGTTCGCCCTCCGGGCTCACGGAGAGCCGTGCCGGCAAGACGACGTACGCCGGAGTCGAAGGGCCGGCGGAGAGCCGGGACGCCCCGACCGAGGCCCGCCCTGCGTCAGGGTTCCTTGACGGTGCCGTCCGGGTTCATCTCGCGCGGCGCGCGCTTCCACGGCGCCGGGACCTTGCCCTTGCGGTAGAGGATGATCTCCTGCGCCTTCTCACCCGACGGCAGCAGCTGGATCTCTCCGGACACCTTCTCGACCGCGCCGAAGTCGAAGCTGGCGAGATCGAACGTCGCGGCGCGGTGGCGATCCTCGTCGTAGATGACGTCCGCGGCCGCCACGTCGTGGGTGTCGACGCCCTTCGCCGCGAGCAGCTTGCCGAGGTTCCACCGCTCGCGCTCGCCGGGCGCGCTGACCCGGCCCGTGTCGCCGAGCGCGTTGCGCTTGATGACGAGCGCGAGCTTGTTGTCGAGGTAGATGCGGATGCCGCCGCGCTGCGGGCTGCCGTGGTACGGGATGCCGCCGACGTAGTCGCCGTCGAGCATGAGCTGATCGTCGTCGCTGACGACCGGCGCTGGCTTGTCGACGAAGACCGAGACCGCGACGTAGCGGTCGTACGACGCGTTGCGCGGCATGTCGGCGGGGAAGAAGACGCGCAGCTTGTTCCAGGCGTTGCCGGTGAGATCGAAGCGGATGTCGGCCGCGTACTTGCGGAAGACCGGGCCGGGGATGCCGACGACCCCGCGGCCGCCGTGGATGGCGACCAGCTTGATCTTGCGGAGGTCGACGCCGACCGTCTTCAGGTAGTCGGCGAGGCGCCAGCGCTTCTTCAGGAACGTGCGCTGGTGCGGGCCGGGGTCGCCCTTGTTGAAGTCGAGGAACTCGACCGCGCTGGTCCAGGCCACCGGCATCTCCGGCATCTCCACCTCGCGGAGCACGCCGACCGGATCGCCGTCGACATAGACCCAGGCCTCCTTGAACATCTGAAAGCCGCCGACGTTCTCGCTGTCCTCGTCGTCCCGCCAGTTCGCCCCGTGGTCCTGCACATCGGCGTCGCCATCGGCGACCGCCGCGCCCGCGCCGCCGTCGAGGTCGACGGTGGCGGCGGCGTCGTCGAGGGGCCCCGGAGCGGGGGGACTGGCCGCGCCCTTCCCGCACGCGGCGACCACCAACCCCGCGAAACACAACGCAAGGGCATGACAGGAGCGAGACACGTCGATGATCTAAGCACAGGTCGTGCCGCCCCTCGACCCCGCGGAGTCAACGTCGAGCGGCGACGCGAGCCGCGGGCCGCAAAGGCCTGGCTCCTTCAGTCAGCGGCCTCGTCGGGATCGATCGCGACCATCAGGTAGTGACGCAGATCGCTGGCCGCGGCCCACGCCTGGCCGCGCACGTACGGCGACGGATCTCGGAGCGCACGGCGGACGATGCTGACCCCTTCGTCGCTTGCTCGACGGAACAGGCGCGCCAGGTGCCCGAAGGCGAGGATCGCGTTCCCTCGCACGATCTCGTCTCGGTGAGCCGACAAGCGCAGAGAGGCGTCATGGACCACGTCAAAGTCGCCCTCGTAAGCGCGGCTCCAATGATGGCTTCGCCGAGCATCTCGACATCGTCGCGCTCGATTGCCTCCATCAATGCTGCAGCATCTGAATGTCTTGGTCGAGAGTATGTATTCGTCATGTGGCGACCGGCCTGTAGTATGGCGTCCCAATGTGCGCGGCTAGTTCATTCGTAACGGTGCATCGGCGGGCTTCAGCCTGTCGGCCCGATCTCGGAACGGAAGTCTCGAGCAATCTCTCGAATCGCTTCGTCTCCGTGGGATGCGCACCTCGCGAGGTGGGCGAGAAGGCGACCGTGATCCAGGCCGTCGTATAGCTCGGCGATCCTTCGATACTCCCACTCACCGCCGGTAGCCAGGTGCGTCTCGGCAGCGCGTTCGACTTCCATCATCGCGTCGGCATCGTGCAGTCGGTGAATGATCTGCCGCGCGAACGCGATGTCCGCCTGGCTGAACGTCGCAAGCTCCACCAGCCGCGCGATGTGCGGCCTGCTCGTCTCGGCAGGAAGGGCGAGAAGAAGCTGGAGGGCGCATGCTCGCCCGGCCGGTGCTGCGAGCCCGATGGCGATGACCGCGGACAGATCATGGGCGCGGGCCACGAGCGCCATCCGCGCATTGACCATCAGTCGCAGCGCATCGCAGTATGCTTGCCAGAGTAAATCGTCAGGGTGCGCGATGGACATGGTCCTGCCTCGCTTCGGCTCGTCGTTGCCTCGGCCCCCGGATGGGCTCCTTCGGCCGGGTTGCAGAGGAGGAGGCGGGAGGAGGCGGCCTGGGATGGTGCGGGGCAGGATATCAGGAGAATTCTTCGCGCGAAGTGGGGGCGGGGGCCCCGGTGGGGAGTGAGGCCCCGGGGCGGAGGGTGGCGCCGGGGCGGCAAGGGTGCGGAATCAGACGGGCGGAGCGGGGCGGGGGCTGGCCTCGGGCTTGCTGGAAAAGGGGGCATGCTGCGCCGGAAGCTCGGAATCGTGGTGTCGACCGCCGCCGTCGCCTCGCTCGCCTGGGCTTGCTCGCCGGGCGAGGTCGCCGACGTGGCCCCGCCCGATGTCGATCGGGTCGAGTGCACGACCGACTTCGAGGTCAACGGCACGTTCGCGACGTCGGTCTCGCCGGCACCGACCGCGACCGATGGCTGCGTGCCCGACGGCACCTGGACCATCAACCTGAGCCAGGTCCCCGATGGCGAGTGCGCCACGACGAAGTATCAGGCGCAGTACATCGTGCAGGTGGCCGGCATGGGCCGCGACCGCACGTTCACGCTGACGAACCCGGCCGGCACCGCGGAGCGCAAGTTCAACCTGTCGGCCGGCGGCGGCGGCGAGTGCGAGATGAGCCTGGAGGAGATCTCGCCGGCGACCGCGCCGGAGTACCACCGGCTGCTGGTCAAGCCGTACACCGAGCCGGGCGGCAATACCGTCGCCGGCTCCGCCACCTACGAGCTCTGGTCGTCGAAGCCCTGAGGCACGGGGTCGCGCCGGCCAACCGCGGGCGCGGCGGAGGACCGCGCGAGGCGGGCGGCGGGTACGATCAGGCATGACCACGCGCACGCTCCAGGTCGATGTCACCGACCTCGCCGAGACGATGGACTTCGCCGTCCCCGACGGCATGACCTCGTACCTCGACCTGCGCAACGGGAAGCTCGTCCACGCGTCGGCCGACGCCGCCGTCGACGATCACCTGCTGCCCATCCCGCCGTTCGAGAAGAACTACCGCTACGGCCGCATGGTGCAGTTCGCGGCGACGGTGGACCCGGAGCTGTCGACGGTCTTCGAGGTCGCGCTCGGCGGCGACGGCGCGTTCCGCCGCTTCAAGAACCTCGTCAACCAGCACGGCCTCGCCGAGAGCTGGGGCGCGTTCCAGCTCCGCCTCGACCGCGCCGAGGCGATGGCGTGGCTCGCGCGCCACGACATCTCCGTCATCGACGTCTCGCGCCGCATCCCGGTCGCGCCCGGCTCGGCGGCGCCGGCGACCGTCGGCCTGGTCGACGTGCTGCTGCTCGGCGCGGTGCCCGGCGGCACCGACCTCGTCGATGGCCGCGTGCTGCGCCGCGTGCCCGCCGACTCCCCCGAACACAGCCGCGAGCTGTTCTGGAGCCTCGCGCGCGAGATCGGCTCGCAGACCGGCGCGACCTTGCCCGGCACGACCGACTCTCCGTCGGTGGTCGACACGCTCGACGCCGGCCGCTTCCACCTGCGCCGCCACGACAGCCATGTCGACCTGTCGATCGACGTGCCAGCGCCGCTCGTGTCGCGCTTCTCGTGACCGGCGGCGCTCAGTCGTACGTCGCCGTGAACAGCAGCGAGGGCGACACGAGCCGGATCTTGTCGTCGACGCCGTAGAGACGGTACGCGGTGACGCGGGCGAGCGCGCCGAGGCTCCAGCGCGGCGCGACGTAGCGGTCGAAGCCGGCGCCGGCCATCATCCCGTAGCCGACGCCGACCTTGCCGTCGCGGTCGTCGCTGCCGCCGAGGTAGCCGGCGGCGAACAGGACGCCGGCCTGCAGGTGGAGGCCGCCGCGCGGGCGCCGGTACCAGTCGACGAACGGGCCGGTGCCGGAGATGTGCTGGCCGCCGGCGTCGACGCCGTCGTACGAGGGCGCCGGGACGATCATCGGGAAGGTGCCCACGCCGACGACGAGGCCGGGGCGGACGTTCTTGCCGACCGCGAGCTCGGTGGCGACGTTCGCGCCCTTGCTGGTGCTGTCCTCGGTGGTCGACAGGGTCGCGAGCGCGAAGCCGCCGCCGAGGCCGAGCCGCAGGTAGAGGCCGTCGTGGTGGCGCGGCTCGGCGGCGGCGGCGCGGGGCAGCACGCCGGCGGCAGCGCCGGCGAGCACGAGCGCGAGCGCGGCGAGCGCGGACGTGCGAGGCAGGAGCGTCATGGACCGAGAGCATACGGTGGCGGCCGGGCGCGAGGGTCGCCGTGCGCGCGCTCGCGCCCCGGTCCAGGGTTGTGGGTGAGCGACCCGGAGCCGTGTGCCACCGCCGCGTACCTGCGCGCCCACAAGGACGAGATCTGTGTCGCGTTCGAGCAGGAGGTCGCCGCCCGCATCGAGCCGCTGCGCGCGCTGAGCCGCCCGGCGATCATGGACCACCTGCCGGAGGTGCTCGAGGCGATCGCCGCCTGGATCGAGGGCCGCGAGCAGGATGCATGGGTCGGCTTCCGGCTGCTCGCCGACGGCCACGCGCTCCAGCGGCTCGGCCACGGCATCGACGCCGAGGTGCTGGCGGTCGAGTACAGCGGGCTGCGCCGCGTGATCCTCCACGCGCTGCTCGCGGTGCCGTCGACGCCGGCGGTGCGGGCGGAGCTGATCCGGTTCGACAGCGCGATGGACCTCGCGATCAACCACGCAATGCACCTGTTCGGCCGGCGGCGGTCGGCGGCGCGCGAGCGGTTCGTCGCGATCCTCGCCCACGACCTGCGGTCGCCGCTCGGCGCGGTGCTGCTGTCGGGGCAGGCCTTGCAGCAGCTCGCCGACGATGATTCGCGGGTGGCGTCGCTGGCCGCGCGGATCGTGCGCGCCGCCGAGCGGATGAACGGCATCGTCGACGACGTCCTCGCGCTCGCGCGCAGCCAGCTCGGTGGCGGCATCCCGGCGACGCCGACCGCCCACGATCTGGGCGCGCTGTGCCGGCTCGCCGCCGACGAGCTGCGCGCCGGTCACCCGGGCCTCGAGGTCACGGTCGACGTCGAGGGCGATCTGCGCGGCGCGTGGGACGGCGACCGCGTACACCAGGCGCTGACCAACCTGCTCGCCAACGCGGCCCAGCACGGCGCCGGCACGCCGATCCACGTCGCGGCGTGGGAGAGCGACGATCGGGTCCACGTGATCACGTCGGTGACCAACCACGGCCCGGTCATCCCGGCCGCCAGCCTCGCGACCCTGTTCGAGCCGTTCGTGCGCGGGCCGTCGGCGCGCGGGCAGGGGCTCGGCCTCGGCCTGTCGATCGTGCGGATGATCGCGACGGCCCACGGCGCGCGCTGCGAGGTGACGTCGACCGCCGACGACGGGACGACCTTCACGATCACCTGGCCGCGGGTGCCGCTCGCCGAGGTGCCGAGCCGGCCGGTCTGAACGTCGTGACGCTAGCCGACGAAGTCGGGCGGCGTGGTGGCGCAGTGGTCGATGGCGGTCGGGATCTCGAGCGGGGCGAGGCCGCGCCAGAGGACCCACCACGGCTCGCCGGCCAGCGCGATGCGGGCCATGCCGTCGCACTGCTCGCGATACCAGGAGGTGATCGGGTTCGCGGCGCGGCTGCGCCAGAAGAGGCGCGGCATGTCGGCGGCCATCGCGCGCCAGAGGTCGCGGCCGACGCCCTCGCCGCGCGACACGGTCGTCACCGCGAACTTCGACAGGTACGGCGCGAGCGGCGCGGGCGTCACGATCGCGGCGCCGCGGTACTCGTCGGCGACGTAGATGGCGAGCACCGGCTTCTTCTCGAAGTCGGGCTGGAGCGGCTTGCCGAACGACTCCTCGACGAGCGCGCGCAGGCGCGGCCGGTCGACGTCGTCCCAGCGGAGCGCGCGCGCGATGGTCGAGCCGCGGCGCACGAGCGTGCCGGCGCCCTTGACGGTGAACAGCTCGCGGAGGACGTCGAGAGGCGACGTCACGCTGACGGTCAATCGGTGGGTGACGCGGTCGAGGATGCGGCCGATCTGGCGGAGGAGCTTCTGCGGCTCGGCCGACAGCGCGCCGGGCGCCAGGTACTGGTCGCGCTCCGTGGTCAGGTCGATGATGGAGACGACGCGGCCGTCGGGCGGCTGGAGGCCGCTGCGGCGGGTGACGAAGATCATCTTCGACGTCGCCAGCGCGGAGGCGAGGTCGGCGAGCGCGTCGAAGCGGCCGTCGGCGCCGCCGTCCTCGCGGTCGAGGACGACCATCGCCAGCGCGCCGCGCGCGATCGCCGCACGGATCGCCGCCGGATCGGGCGCGACGATCGAGGTCGGCACCGATGTCAGCGCGGCGGCCATCCGCTCGGCGGCGCGCGCGGCCCCGCGCGGCTCGATCGCGCCGAACGCGAGCACCGGGTGGAGGCCGAGCTCGTGCAGGTAGCGCAGCTCGACGGCGAGCGCGTCGGCGGCGTGGCGCACGACCGCGTCCGCGACGTGGACGATGGCGAACTGCTCCGGGTGCTCGCTGCGGAAGAGGGCGAGGTACTGCTCGGCCTCGGCGGGGCGGCCGATGCTGGCGAGGAAGCGCAGCACGAGGTCCTGCGGCGAGGCCGGCGCGGCGCTGTCGCGCTCGCCTCGGTCGCCGCGCTCGCCTCGGTCGCCTCGGTCCGTGCCGGCGCGCGGCTCGCGGTCAGCCACCGCGGGCACCGTTGGCGCCGTCGCCAGCGCGGGCACCGTTGGCGCCGTCGCCGCCGCGCGCACCGTCGCCGCCGTGGGCCGCGAACACCGACGCGAACAGGTCGACCGCCCAGGCGAGATCGTCGAGCGTGACGTACTCGTCGGCCGCGTGCGCCTGCGCGATGTCCCCGGGCCCGATCACGATCGCGTCGATGCCCGCCTCGGCGTAGAGCGCCGCCTCGGTCCAGAAGTCGAGGCTGCCGAACGCGCGCGCGTGCCCGCCGACCAGCGCGCGCAGCGCGGGCCCGCCCCCCGCGAACGGCGCGTGGTCGAGCGTCACCTCGAGGCGCACGTCGGCGTCGAGCGCCGCGATCGCGCCGGCCGTGAGCTGGTCCCAGCTCGCGCGGTCGAAGCCCGGCCACGGCCGGATCGACCACAGGAGCGACGCCGACGTCGGGATGACGTTGAACGCGACGCCGCCCTCGAGCGCCGCGACGTTCATGCAGAGGCCGCGCAGGTCGTCGGGGCCGAGCTCGCGGAACCGCTTGCCGAGGTGATCGAGCAAGGTCGCGAGCCGCGCCATCGTCACGATCGGCGCCGGCAGGTGATCGGCGCGCGAGGAGTGGCCGCCGACGCCGCGCACGGTCGCGCGCGCCGCCAGCACGCCCCGGTGGGCGACGCCGGCCCGCCGCGCGGTCGGCTCGCACACGATCGCCCGCTCGATCCCCGCCCGCCGCGGCGAGCCGAGGAAGTGGTGGACCGAGGCGGTGCCGCTCTCCTCGTCGCCGGAGAACAGCATCGCGACGTCGCGCGGCCGCGCCCGCTCGGCCGCGCACAGGGCCGCCGCGATCGCGCCCTTGGTGTCGCACGCGCCGAGGCCGTACAGCCGGCCGCCCTCGATCGCGGGCGTCCACGGGTCGCGGCTCCAGCCGCTGTTGGCCGGCACGGTGTCGACGTGCGCGTTGACGAGCAGCCGCGGCGTGCCCCAGCGCGCGAAGGCGTAGCCGCCGGGGCCGCCGGTCGCGCGGCCGGTCTCGACGACCTCGACCTCGTCGGCGCCGCGGGCGGCGAGCAGCGGCGCGACGTGCCGGCACAGCGCCAGCTCGTCGCCCTCCTCGGCGCGCGGGCCTTGGCGGGTGCCGTGGTGCGTGGGGATCGCGATGAGCTCCGACAGGAGCCCGGCGACGTCGGACATCCTCCGGTTATGCCACGCGCGCCCGCGCGGGTTAGCCTCGCGCGTCGACGATCGAGCGGAACGCCTCGTGCTTCGCGATCGCCGCCAGCCCGCGCGCGAGCAGGCTCTTGCCCGGCTCGGCGCGGTGCCAGGTCGACGCGCCCGACGGGTGGGGCAGCGGCGCCACGTCGACCGCGACGCCGTGGAAGCGCGCCGGGTGCACGCGCCCGACGACGTCGACGAGCTGCTCGGCCTCGGGCAGGAGCTGCGCGATCGCCAGCTTGCCGACCGGGATGACGAGCCGCGGGCGCAGGATCGCGACCTCGGCGGCGAGGTGGCGGCTGCACCGCTCGATCTCCGCGGGCCCCGGCACGCGGTCGCCGCCCTTCGGCGCCTTGCCCGGGAAGCAGCGACACACCGCCGCCATGTAGACGCGCGAGCGGAACTGCGCCTCGTCGAGCCCGAGCCCGGCGAACCAGCCGAACAGCGTCTTGCCGGCGGTCCACGCGAACGGCCGCCCGGCCGGGCCCTCCTTGTCGCCGGGCGCCTGGCCGATCAGCATGACCGGCGACAGCACCGGCTGCCCGGAGACGACCGGCCCGATCATCTCGGGGCAGTCACGGCAGGCGAGCAGCGCGTCGACGTGGTCGCGGAGGACGTTCAGGCGCTTGGCGGCGGGATCGGGCACCGCGCGCACTATGCCGCATCGCCGGAGGGTGGGCGGGCCTCCGGGAACATGACGTGGCGCACGTCGATCGCCGGCGGCGGGCGCGCGCCGAGGCGTGCGCTACACTGATCGTGTGAACGGTCCCGACGACAACATCGAGCTCATCCGGCGGATCCTGGGCCAGGGCTACCTCGAGCTGCGCTTGACCCGGCTGTCGACGGAGGAGGTCCCGGAGCTGGCAGCGAAGGTGGCGGTCGAGGTCTCCGAGAACGGCGCGCCGGCCACCATCGAGGGCGACGGCGTCGGTCCGATCGACGCCCTGTGGGGCGCGCTGGTCGGCCGCTACGCCCGCGAGTACCAGTCGCTCAAGTCGCTGCAGCTCGCCGGCTTCACGGTCTCGGCGGCGATCGAGTCGAAGCGGCGCAAGGCCGGCCTCGACGCGCTCGCCCGCGTCGAGCTGGCGGTCAACAACAGCGAGGGCAAGCGGTTCACCTTCCACGACGAGTCGCGCAGCGTGACGGTGTCGGCGGCGCGCGCGGTGATCGCGATCGCCGAGTACTTCGTCAACGCGGAGCGCGCGTTCGTGACGCTGTTCAACGCCCGCAAGGACGCGCTCGCCCGCGGGCGCCCGGACCTGGTCGCCCGCTACACCGCCGAGCTGGCCGAGGTCGTGAAGAGCACGAGCTACGCCGAGGTGATCGAGTCGCTGCGCAAGGAGCTCACGCCTCCCTGAGGCGCGCGGCTCGGGCCGGGGTCGTCGAGCGCCGCCCGGGTGAATCACGGCCCGGGCGCCGGCGTGCCTGGTGCCCGGGTGATCGTTGCACGGCGGTCGCCGGAGCGGGTTGCAATCGTCACCGTTCCCGGCGGAAGCTGGCCGCCCGTGCGATTCCCGCTCTCGATCGTCTCGATCGGCGTGGCAGCCAGTGCGTGGGCCGGCGCCGCGCGCGCCGACGACGCCGCGCCGCCTCCCGCGCCCACCTCCGGCGATGGCGACCTGCCCGCGCCAGCGCCGCCCGGCGACGCCGTCGTCGACGCCGAGCCGTCCAGCCACGAGCTGACGATCGCCGGCTACGTCCAGCCGCAGCTCCGCTTCCGCCAGGACGATCCGGTCGCCAGCGGCGACGAGGACGGCTTCCGCATCCGGCGCGGGCGCGTCGAGCTGGTCGATCGCGAGAGGTGGGCCCGCCTCGAGCTGATGGCGCGCGTCGAGCTGGAGGTCGCGGGCACGCCAGAGCTGATGGACGGCTACGTGAGCGCCGGCTCCTGCCTGCGCGGCCGCGGCCACTGGGAGCTCGACGCCGGCCAGCTCAAGGTCCCGTTCTCGCGCGAGGAGATCCTGTCCGACGCGCGGCTCTCCTTCGTCGAGAAGCCGGACCTCGCGTCGCTCGCGCCCGACCGCCAGATGGGCGCCGCCGGCGCGCTGACCGTGCCGTACCTGCCCTGGGTGAACCTGTCGGGCGGCGTCTTCGACGGCGAGGGCCGCAACCAGAGCAGCAACGTCGACCAGCGCTTCCTGTGGGCCGGGCGCGCCGAGGTGCGGCCGCTCGGGCGCAAGGTCGCGCTCGCCGAGTCGGATCTCGGCGGCGACTACGTCGTCGTCGGCGGCTCGCTCGCGCAGAACCGGGTCCAGACCGGCAACGACGTCGAGCGCGTCCGCTACTTCGGCGGCGACGTCGCGTTCGGCTGGCACGGGCTGTCGGGTGAAGCCGAGTACCTGGAGGTCCACCACCACCGGCGCAACGGCGGCCAGCCCGACTTCCACGGCAACGGCGTCAACGTCCAGCTCGCGTACCTGCTGCCGCTGCCCGGCCGCTGGGCGCACCACCTCGAGCTCGGCGCCCGCATGGACGAGATCGATCGCAACGACACGATCCCGATCGAGCGGCCCGGCGACGACAACCAGTCCCTGCGCAGCTACCACCTGGCGGCGACCTGGTACCAGCACGGCCACGACCTGAAGCTGCAGGTGGACGCGGCTCACATCGTCGAGGTCGAGGCCATCACCCGCAACCGCGTCGACGCGACCTACGACAACGACACGGTGCTAATACAAGCGACGTACCGCCTGGAGATGCCGAAATGAACGCACGCTCGATGCTGCTCGCGTGGGTCGGTGTGGGCGCCACCGCCGGCGCCGGCTGCGTCAAGGGCTCGCCGCTCGACGGCGAGCAGGCCGCGATGTACGAGGGCGGCTCCGCCTCGCCGGTGGGCTGCGGCTACCAGACCGTCACCGGCATCGGAGCCGAGGCGCCGACCCTGTCGACGAACGAGGTCGGGCCCGACCCGTCGATCCGCCACGTCCACCTCGGCTTCCTCGGCGATCCGAAGACGAACATGGTCGTCACCTGGCGCACGCGTGACGACACCACCGTCGCCGGCAGCGTCCGCTACGGCCTCCACGGCGGCGCGCTCGACCAGGAGATCACCGGCTACACGTTCCGCTACCAGACCGGCCTCGGCGGGGTCGGCGACATCGTCGTGCGCATCCACGAGGCGCACCTGTGCGGGCTCACGCCCGACACGATGTACGACTACCAGGTCGTGTCGGACGCCGGCCACACGTCGCCGGTCTACACGTTCCACACCGCGCCGGACATGACGGCGACGCCCGACGCGCAGGTCGCGATCACGTCGGTCGGCGACAGCCGCGACGGCTTCGACGTCTGGGCCGACCTCGTCGGGCAGATCCAGCAGCGCGCGCCCGACCTGGTGCTGTTCTCCGGCGACGCCTGCACGTTCGGCACGCTGCAGAACGAGTGGGAGGACTTCTTCGACGTCGCCGAGCCGCTGTTCGCGACGACGCCGGTGATCTCGACGCACGGCAACCACGACCTCAACAGCATCAACTACTACGCGCAGTTCGCGATGCCGGGCGACGAGGCGAACTTCGGCTTCGACTACGGGCCGGCGCACATCACCGTCGCCAACGACTCGCCGGTCCTGCTCGAGGACATCACCGGCTCGGTCGAGCAGTTCCTCGACCGCGACCTCACCGCGCACGAGGGCGCGCCGTGGCTGCTGGTGACCCACCACCGGCCGGCGTACTCGGCGTCGCTCAACCACGGCAGCGATCCGACGCTGCAGACGGAGTGGGTGCCGATCTTCGACCGCCACCACGTCGACCTCGTGCTGAACGGCCACGACCACGACTACGAGCGGACGTTCCCGATGCGCGGCAACCAGGTGCAGGCGTCGCCGGCCGACGGCACGGTCTACGTCGTGTCGGGCGGCGCGGGCGCGACCCTGTACGATCCGGGCGAGCAGTTCTTCACGCAGAAGTCGGCGAAGCTGCACTCGGCGGTCAACCTGAAGCTGCGGCGCGGGCACCTCGAGATGGAAGCGTTCGACGAGATGGGCGCGCCGGTCGACTCCCTGGTGATCGACAAGCCGTGACCCGGGGGCTCGCGATCGCGATCGGCCTGATGATGGCGATGGCGATCGCGGCGGTGAGGCCGGTGGCGGCGCAGCCGGCGCCGTCGCCCGCGCAGGCGCCGGCCGATCCGCAGGAGGCGGCGTTCCGCGAGGCGAGCCGCAAGCTGCTCGCCGGCGATCTGGCGGGCGCGCGCGCTGGCTACGAGGCGGTGGTGGCCGCCGCGCCGACGGGGCCGTGGGCGGAGCAGGGCCTGCTCGAGGCCGGGCAGGTGGCCGAGCGCCAGGGCGACCTCGCCGGCGCGCGGGCGCTCTACCGGCGCGTGCTCGCCGAGCACCCGCAGGCGCGGGCGAGCCGGCTGGCCGAGGCGCGGCTGACCGCGATCGGCGCGGCGACCGGCCCCGACGGCCGCTGGGACGAGGCCGCCGCCGAGCTCGACCGGATCACGCGCGCCGAGGCGGCCGGCGATCCGACCGCGCGCCCGGCGATGGCGGCCTTGCTCGAGCGCAGCGCCGGCTTCCCGCGGTGGGTGCCGGCGGCGATCTGGCTCGGCGATGCGTCCTTGCGCGCGGGCGACCTGCTCGGCGCGGCGGTCTGGTACCGGCGCGCGCGGATCGTCGCGGCGACGCCCGACGAGCGGTTCCGCGCCGGCATGGGCGAGGCGGGGCTGTGGCGCCGCTTCGGCCAGCAGCGGCTCGCGCGGGCGCTGTACCGGTCGCTCGAGCCTCCGGACGCGATCGGCGCCGGCGCGCGCGATCAGGCGGTCGCCGGCATCGATCGATCGCTGCGGCAGCGGTGGTGGGCGTGGGTGGCGCGCGGCGTGCTCGCCGTCGCGGCGCTGCTCGTGATCGTCTCGCTGCGCCGGCGGGCCGGCTCGTGGACGGGCGCGGCGCGGGCGTGGTGGCCGCCGCCGATCGAGGTCGTCTACCTGGTGCCGGTGGCGGCGGCGCTCACGTTCATCGCCGAGACCGGCAGCCCGCTGGCGGCGCGCGCGGCGGAGCTCATCCTCGCCGGCGCGATCGTGATCGCGTGGGCCTCGGGGGCGGTGCTGCGGACGGCCGGCGACCGGCCGGGGCCGGGCGGGCGCGTCGCGCACCTGGTGACGATCGCGGCGGCGACGGTGTCGATCATCTACCTCGTGGTCATCCGCGAGGGGCTGATCGACCTGCTGGTCGAGACCTGGCGGAACGGCCACGACGGCCGCTGACGCGCCCGGGCACGATTGACGGCCGGGGCGGCGGGGGCGCACCGTGGAGAGAGCCTCGTCCGGAGGTTCGCATGCGCCCCTGGCTTCGCCTCGTCCTGCTGTCCGCGCTGGCTGCACCGCTCGCCGCCTGCGGCGACAACGAGGGCGCGCCCAACGCGTGCGCGAACGTCAGCGGCGCGTGCACGTCGATCCCGGCGACGGCGACCGGCGCCGACATCCAGGCCGCGCTCGTCGAGGCGCAGGTCGGCGACACCATCGGCTTCTCGGCCGGCATCTACGACGTCGACCGCGACCTGTCGCTCGCCGTCGACGGCGTGACGCTGCGGGGCACCGGCAGCGACCGCAGCGGCGGCACCGTCCTCAACTTCGCCTCGTCGGCCGGGCTCCGCGGCATCCGCATCACGTCGGACCACACGACGGTCGAGGCGCTCGCCGTCGAGGACAGCCCCGGCGACGGCATCCGGTGGGAGGGCACCGACGGCGTCCACGTCGACGACGTGCGCGTCGAGTGGACCCGCGGCCTCGACGCGCGCAACGGCCGCTACGGCCTCGACGTCGTGCAGTGCGAGAACGTGCTCGTCGAGGGCTGCGAGGTGCGCGGCGCCGCCGACGCCGGCTTCCACCTCGGCCAGTCGGACAACGTCGTCGTCCGCCGCAACCTCGCCCACGAGAACGTGGCCGGCATCGAGATCGAGAGCTCGACGCGGGCCGACGTCTACGCCAACGAGTCGACCGCCAACACCGGCGGCGTCCTGGTCTTCAACCTGCCCGGGCAGCAGGTCCGCAACGGCCACGGGACGCGCGTCTTCATGAACAGCGTGCACGGCAACGACGCGGCGAACGTCGCGCCCGCCGGTGACGTCGTCGCCGGCGTGCCGGCCGGCACCGGCGTGGCGACGATGGCCGGCCACGAGGTCGAGATCTTCGACAACACGATCGCCGACCACGACAGCGTCAACCTCGCGGTCGTCAGCTACCTGGTCACCGGCGACCCGATCGACGACCCGCTCTTCGACCCGTACTCCGACACGATCGACGTCCACGACAACCGGGTGTCCGGGACGTCGGACAACCCCACCGGGCCGCTCGGCGCGCTGCTCGCGCAGAGCATGGCCGAGATCATGAGCCCGCCGATCGTCGTGCCCGACCTGGTGTGGGACGGCACCGCCGACCCGGCGAAGGTCGACGGCACCGGCGAGCTGATGGCCGACTTCATGATCTGCTTCAAGGACAACGGCGACGCCGACTTCGTCAACCTCCACGTCCCGGCCGGCCAGGACCCGCGGCCTGACCGCGACGCGACCCCGCACGCCTGCGCGCACGCCGCCCTGCCGGCGGTCGTCCTGCCCTGACGCGGACGCGGTAGAAGATCGTCATGGCGAACAAGCTCGGCGACCACGAGATCAAGCAGGCGCTGGCGGGGCTCGAGGGGTGGACGCTCGAGGGCGGCAAGCTGCACCGCGAGTACCGGTTCGCCGACTTCGTGCACGCGTTCGCGTTCATGACGTCGTGCGCGCTGGTGGCGGAGCAGCGCAACCACCATCCCGAGTGGTCGAACGTGTGGAACCAGGTCGTCGTCGACCTGGCGACCCACGATGTCGGCGGCATCAGCGAGCTCGACCTCGCGATGGCGCGGACGATGAACGAGCTGGCCGGGCCGCCGCCGCTCACCGGAGCGTGAGCGGGCAGCCGGTCTGCGCGGTGCGGGCGGCGGTGCCGTCGGAGACGGTGAGGAGCAGGTCGTAGGCGCCCGGCGCGAGGCCGGGGGCCGACCACGGCGCCCGGCCCAGGCGCGCGTCGAGGCCGGTGGCGACGTCGTGGACGACGCCGTCGGCGCCGCGCAGCGAGAGCGTGGCCGCCAGCGGGCCGGCGGTGTCGACGTCGTCGGTGCGCCAGCGGGCGTCGGGCAGGGCCGCGAAGAGGAGCTGCTCGCCGCCCGACGGGACGTCGAGCGCGACCGACGGCGCGGCGTCGCGGTCGGGGATCGCGATCGGGCCGAGCGGCACGTCGGTCGGCGCGTCGTCGAGCTCGCCGCGCAGACGCGCGACGAGGCGGTAGTCGCCGGAGGCGAGCACGCCGAGGTCGAGCGCGACCCGGCCGTGGCCGCCGGGGAGGCCGGTGACGAGCGGCGCCTCGAGGCCGTCGCGCTGCCAGACGACGTCCCAGGCGACGTCGTCACCGTCCGGCTCCCGGACATCGTAGGCGAGCGGCACGAGCTGATCGGGCGGCTCGCCGGCGGGGACGGCGGTGGCGAGCGCGAGCGTGGGCGGGGCCGCGGCTCCGTCGCCGCGGGGGCTGCCGGCGCGCTGCCAGCGGCGGAGCAGCTCGCGCTCGCGGTCGGGCAGGGGCGCGTCGGGCGGCATGTCGCCCTGGTCGACGGCGCGGACGGCGATGCGGTCGGTCATCGAGGCGACGCCCCGGACGGCGCCGGCGTCGAGCCAGCGATCGAGGCGGAAGCCGCGCCGGTCGAGCTCGGTGCACGCGGTGGGCGTGGCGTGGCAGCGCACGCAGGCGGCGAGGAGGAGCGGGCGGACGTCGTCGGCGTAGGTCGGCCGGGCGGGGACGTCGGCGCAGGCGGCGAGGCCGGCGGCGAGCGCGGCGAGCGCGGCGGCACGCAGGGCGGCGCGCCTCAGTCGTCCTCCGCGCCGGCGCAGATCCAGCGCTTCACCAGCTCGACGTCCGCCTCGGGCAGCGGCGCGTCGGGCGGCATCATGCGCGCGACGTCGACGCCGGCCAGCAGGTACATGAGCTCGCTGTGGCCCGGATCGCCGGCGCGCACGAACGGCTCGGGGTCGGCGTCGACGAGCGACGCGTAGCCGGCCTCCTCGGAGTCGAGGACGAGGTCCGCGCGCCGCGCGACCGCGCTGTGGCACGCGACCGTGCCGCAGCTCGGCCGCATGACCGCCGCCGACACGCGCGACCACGACGGCGGCGACGGATCGTCGTCGCAGGTCCAGCGGGGCAGCTCCTCGCGGCGCTCGATGCAGGCGGCCGCGAGGCACGCGAGCGCGAGCGCGAGCGCGGCGGCGGCGGCGCGCCGGCCGAGCGACGGGGAGGGCGCCCTCGCGGTCACAGGAAGTAGTGCACCTGGAAGAGGGCCATCGCCGCGCGCCCGCCGCCGGCGATCCACTGGTAGCGGCTCGACAGCCCGAGCTCGACGTGCGCGATCGGCATGAACGTCGACCACAGGTCGAGCGCGTCGCGGGTGTCGCCGCCCGCGGCGAGATCCTCGTCGTCGTGCTCGTACGCCGTCCCCGCGACGACGCCGCGCGCCGGCAGCCACGCGAGCCCGGCGTACGTCGTGAGCTGCGGCCGCCCGCCCATCGGCAGCGCCTCCCAGCCGCCGTCGAGCTCGACGAGCGCGAGCAGCGACGCCGGCGCGTACCACCAGCCGCCCGAGACGCCGGCGCGCGCGCGGACGTCGTCGGGCGCGGCGCCGATCCGCGCCGACGCCTGCAGCACGCGCGGGCCGAGCCGCCGCTCGAGCTTCACCGCGCCGCCCGCCTCGCGATCGGCCGGCCCGCGCCACGGATCCGACACGAAGGCCGTCGCGTGGACGTCCCACGCGGCGCCGAGGTAGCCGGCCGACACCGCGTACGGCTCCTCGTCGAGGCCGAGCCCGGGCTGGCGCCGCACGTAGGTCGTGTGATCGGCGAGGCCGAGGCCGTACGGCGTCGCGAACTTGCCGGCGCGCGCGTACGGCCCGCGCTCGCCGGCGCGCCAGAGGACGTAGTGCGCGGGCGACACCAGCCACGGCGCCGCCGGCTGCTCGGTGGCCGCGACCGGCGCCTGGCGCACGGCGTCGAGCAACCCCGCCGCCGCGATCACGTGCCAGCCGCCGCCGTGGGCGTGCACGCTCAGCTCGGCCTGCATCGGGAAGAGCGCGCGCTCGGCGCCGTTCGCGCTGCCGACGTCGTTCACCAGCGCGGCGAGGCGCACGTCGCCGCCGACGTCGAGCCACGCGGGCAGCTCGACCGCGCCGTGGAGGAACGCGCCGTCGCCGCCGCGCGCGAGGGTGTCGCCGCTCTCGCCGCGGCCCCACTCGGTCAGCGGCCCACCGCCGCTCGGCGACACGTGGCACGCGCTGCAGGTGTCGTTGCCGCTGGTGAGCTGGAAGTACGGATACCCGGCGGCGGGCGTCGCGCGCGCGGCGGTGGCGGCCAGCGCGACGCCGATCGCCAGCGCCAGCACCGTCGAGCGCGCGGGCCGGCGCGTCATCACCGGCGGGTCGCGTCGTGCCGCCACGGGTGCGCGGCCTCGAGCTGCGCCGCGGTCCGCAGCAGCAGGTCCTCGCGGCCGTAGGCGCCGACGAGCTGCACGCCGATCGGCAGCCGCGACGCCGCGTCGACGTGCATCGGCAGCGAGATCGCCGGCTGCCCGGTCACGTTCCACGGCGCCGTGAACGGCACCAGGTCGGCCGCGCGCATGATCGGCGCCAGCGGATCGCCGGCGACCGGCGCGTAGTGGCCGAGCGGCGGCGGCGGCGCGGTCAGGGTCGGCGTCAGCCACAGGTCGAGGTCGCGCCACGGCGCCGCCAGCTCGCGCGAGGTCGCCTGCAGCCAGCGCCACGCGTTCGCGTAGGCCGGCGCCGGCACCGCGCGCCCCATGGTGGCGAGCGTCCACGTCAGCGGCTCGACGTCGTCGGCGGTGAGCTTGCGCCCGAGCACCAGCTCGAGCGCGTCGAGATCCGCGGCGACGCCGGTCGACCAGACCGCGAGGAAGCGCGGCACGTACTCGGGCCGGCCGAGCGCCGGCAGGTCGCGCTCCTCGACGTGGTGGCCGAGCGCCTCGAGCGCCTTCGCGGTCGCCGCGACCGCCGCCTCGCACGCCGGCTCGACCTTGCGGCGCCGGCCGCGGGTGTCGTGGAAGTGGAGCGAGAAGCCGACGCGCAGCGGCGCGGCGCCGCGGGTGGCGGCCGCGACCTCGTCGGCGTACGGGCGCGCCGGCGGCGGCGCCGTGTACGGATCGCCCGGCTCGAAGCCGGCCAGCAGGTCGAGCACCGCCGCCGAGTCGCGCACCGAGCGGGTGAGCACGTGCTCGTTGACGAGGCCGCCCATCAGGTCGCCGAACGACGGCCCGAGCGAGATCCGCCCGCGGCTCGGCTTGAGGCCGACGAGCCCGCAGCACGACGCCGGGATGCGGATCGAGCCGCCGCCGTCGTTGCCGTGGCCGATCGGCACGAGGCCGGCGGCGACCGCCGCGCCGGTGCCGCCGCTCGACCCGCCCGTCGAGTGCGCGAGGTTCCACGGGTTGCGCGCGGGGCCGTAGCAGGTCGGCTCCGCGGTGGGCAGGATGCCGAGCTCCGACGACTTGGTCGTCGCGACGACGACGAAGCCGGCGGCGCGCAGCCGGCGGACGAGGAAGCTGTCGGCCGGCGCCGGCAGCCGCGCGGCGGCGAGCGCCTTCATGCCGGCGGTGCTCGGCGTGCCGCGGATCGTGGCGAGCAGGTCCTTGAGGACGATCGGCACCCCGCGGAACGGGCCGTCGGGCAGGGCGGCGAGGTCGGCGCGCGCGCCGTCGTGGCGGCGCTCGACGATCACGCCGAGCTCGGGATCGTGGCGCTCGAGCCGATCGATCGCGGCCTCGACCAGCTCGGCCGGCGACACCTTGCCGCGCCGCACGAGGTCCGCCGTCCCGATCGCGTCCTCGTCCGCCAGCTCGCTCATGCCGCGAACGTACCAGCCCGCGTGGTACGAAGGGGCATGGAGCTCACCGGCAAGCGGGCGCTGGTCACGGGCGGCGGCCGCGGCATCGGCGCCGCGATCGCGACCGCGCTGGCGGCGCGCGGCGCGAAGGTGGTCGTCACCGGCCGCACGCGCGAGCACCTCGACGAGATCGCCGCCGCGATCGGCGGCCGCGCGCTGGTGTGCGACCTCGGCGACCGCGCCGCCACCGACGCGATGGTGCGCGAGCTCGCCGCGATCGGCCGCGTCGACATCCTGGTCAACAACGCCGGCATCGCCGAGAGCGCGCCGCTCGCCGACGTCGACGACGCGATGTGGGACCGGATGATGGAGCTCGACGCGACCGCGCCGTTCCGGCTGACACGCGCGCTGGTGCCGGCGATGATCGAGGCCCGCTGGGGGCGCGTGATCACGATCGCGTCGAACGCGGGCCTCACCGGCTACGGCTACAGCGCGGCCTACTGCGCGGCCAAGCACGCGGTGGTCGGCTTCACGCGCGCGCTCGCGATCGACCTCGGCCGCACCGGCGTGACGATCAACGCGATCTGCCCGGGCTGGGTCGACACCGACATGGCGGCGGAGGCGGTCGCGCGCATCGTCGGCAAGACCGGCCGCGACGAGGGCGCCGCGCGGGCGGCCTTGACCGGCATGACGCCGCAGCGCCGGCTGATCGCGCCGGCCGAGGTCGCGCACGCGGCGGTGATGCTGTGCAGCGAGGACGCGCGCGGCATCCACGGCCAGACGATCGTCATCGACGGCGGCCAGGTGCTGAAGTGAGCGCGGCCGGCGATCCGCGCGACCTGCCGTGGCCCGTCGAGGTGCCGGGCTGGCCGCGGCCGCGCGGCTACGCCAACGGCGTCGTCGGGCGCGGCCGCGTGCTGTTCGTCGCCGGCCAGATCGGCTGGGACGCCGAGCGCCGCTTCGCGAGCCGCGACCTCGCCGCGCAGTTCGGTCAGGCGCTCGCCAACGTGCTGGCGGTGGTCGCCGCCGCCGGCGGCGGGCCCGAGCACGTCGCGTCGATGACCGTCTACGTCACCGACATCGCCGCGTACCGCGCGGGCCAGGCGGCGATCGGCGCGGCGTGGCGCGCGCACATGGGCAAGGTCTTCCCGGCGATGGCGCTGGTCGCCGTCAGCGCGCTCGTCGAGCCGGAGGCGGTCGTCGAGATCCAGGCGCAGGCGCTGCTGCCCTGACCGCGGCCCGGCGTCGGCGGCGGCGGTCAGAACTTCATGAAGAAGAAGACGACCGCGGCCCAGTCGGTGCGGACGCCGCCGGCGTGGCCGATCGTGGAATGGTGCGAGTCCTCGACGGTGCCGTCCTGGTGGACGTAGCCGATCGTCGAATGGTGCGAGTCCTCGATCGTGCCGTCGCCGTGCACGTAGCCGACGGTCGCGTGGTGCGAGTCCTCGACGGTGTCGCCGCGCGTGTAGCCGATCGTGGAATGGTGCGAGTCCTCGATCGTCCCGTCGCCCTGGATGTAGCCGACGGTCGCGTGGTGGGAGTCCTCGATCGTGCCGTCGGCGTGGACGTAGCCGGTCGTGGCGTGGTGGCCGTCCTCGATCGACTGCGCGGTCGACGGCGTGGCGGCCAGGCCGGCGCCGCCGGCGACCAGGGCCAGGACCAGGGCGAGGCGCGCGCGAGGGCTCATGCGAGGAGGATGCACAGCGGCCCGCCCGCGCGCAACGAGTGCTATCAACCACTCATGTCCGAGCTGCCGAGCCCGCGCACGTTCGCGCTCGCCGTCGACCGGGGCGTGGCGACGATCACCCTCGACCGGCCCGACCGGCTGAACGCGCTCACGTTCGAGATCTACCGCGAGCTCGCCGAGACGTTCGAGGAGCTCGACCGCCACGCCGAGGTGCGCGCGGTCGTCCTCACCGGCCGCGGCCGCGGCTTCTGCTCCGGCGGCGACCAGGACGACATCATCCAGCACCTGCTGGGGCAGGACACGCCGTCCCTGCTGGCCTTCACCCGCGCGACCGGGCGGCTCATCGCGGCGATCCGGCGGTGCCGGCGGCCGGTGGTCGCCGCGGTCAACGGCGTCGCGGTCGGCGCGGGCGCGGTGATCGCCGCCGCCTGCGACGTCCGGATCGCCGCCGCCGGCGCGCGCTTCGGCTTCATCTTCCCGCGCGTCGGGCTGTGCGGCGCCGACATGGGCGCGTCGTACCTCCTGCCGCGGCTGATCGGCCTCGCGCGCGCGTCCGAGCTGCTCTTCTTCGGCGACGTCATCGACGCCGAGGCGGCGCTCGCGATGGGGCTCGTCAACCGGGTCGTCCCCGACGGCGCGGCGGCGCTGGCGGTCGCCCACGAGTGGGCCGCGCGGCTGGCGGCCGGTCCCGCGTTCGCCCACGCGATGACCAAGCAGATGCTCGAGAGCGAGGCGCGCCTGGGGCTCGCCGAGGCGATCGAGGCCGAGGCGCAGGCGCAGGCGCTGTGCATGCAGCACCCGGACTTCGCCGAGGCGCACGCGGCCTTCAAGGAGAAGCGGCCGCCGCGGTTCGCCGGCGCGCCCGAGCCGGCCCGGCCCGAGGGGCTGAAGGCATGAGCGCCGCCGAGCCGCTGGCGGGCGCGGCCATCCCGCGGTCGACCGACGACCTCGGCCTCTTCTTCGACGAGGAGCACCGCGCGCTGGCGGCGCGGCTGCGCGAGGCGGCGCCGGCCCTGCTGGCGGCGGAGGCGCTCGAAGGCGACGAGCGCGCGCGCGACCGGGCCGCGGTGTCGGCGCTGGCCGCGCACGGCCTCTTCGAGCTGGTCGCGCCGCCGGTGGGCGGCGTCTCGGCGCGCTCGCTCTGCCTGGCCCGCGAGCTGCTCGGCTGGATCAGCCCGCGCGCCGACTCGATCTTCGCCGTCCAGGGCCTCGGCACCCACGCGCTGCGGGCGAGCGGCAGCGCCGAGCAGCGGGCCGCGCTGCCCGCGTTCGCGACCGGCCGGGCGATCGCCGCCTTCGCGCTCACCGAGCCGGAGGCGGGCAGCGACGTCGCGGCGCTCGCGACCGAGGCGGCGGCCGTCGACGGCGGCCGCGGCTACCGGCTCGACGGCGAGAAGGTCTTCATCTCGAACCTCGGGCTCGCCAGCCACGCGATCGTCTTCGCGACGGTCGACCGCGCGGCGGGCCGGCGCGCGATCACCGCCTTCTGGCTGCCGCTCGACACCGACGGCGTCGAGGTCGTGCCGCAGGAGCCGATCGCCGCCCACCCGCTCGGCCGCCTCGTCCTGCGCGGCGCCGTCGTCGGCCGCGACGCGGTCATCGGCGCGGTCGGCGACGGCTTCAAGCTGGCGATGCAGACGCTCGACACCTTCCGCGTGTCGGTGGCCGCCGCCGCCGTCGGCATGGCCCGCCGCGCGCTCGACGAGGCGGCCCGCCACGTGCGCGCGCGCCGCCAGTTCGGCAAGCCGCTCGCCGAGCAGCCGCTGGTCTTCGCCCACCTCGCCGACATGGCGACGTCGATCGACGCCTCCCGCCTGCTCACGTTGCGCGCCGCCCACCTGCGCGACCACGGCGCCGCGCGCGCGACCGTCGAGGTCTCGATGGCCAAGCTGCACGCCACCGAGGCGGCGCAGGACGTCATCGATCGCGCGGTGCAGCTCCTCGGCGGCCGCGGCGTGATGCGCGGCGCGGTCGTCGAGCACCTCTACCGGGCCATCCGCCCGCTGCGCATCTACGAGGGCACGAGCGAGATCCAGCGGACGATCATCGGCCGCGCGATCGCCGCAGAGCCCCAGCCGCGAGGAGGCACGTCGTGACCGCCGCCGGTGAGGTCCGCTTCCCGGACGACTTCAACCTCGCCCGCTACTGGCTCTTCGACCGCCTCGACGAGGGGGCCGGCGACCGGCCGGCGATCCTGTTCGGCGACCTCGTCTACACCTACGCCGAGGTGGCGCGGCGCGCGCTCGCGCTCGCCCGCGCGCTGCTCGACAGCGATCTCACGCCCGGCGAGCGGGTCTACATCGTCCTGCCCGACCTGCCGCCGTTCGCCTGGACGATCTTCGCGACGCTCGCCGCCGGCGGCGTGGTCACGATGGGCAACCCGGCGGCGCCGCCCGCCGACCTCGCCCACGTCGTCCGCTACGTCGCGCCGCACGCGATCGTGACCACGCCGGCGGTCGCCGACGCGCTGGCCGAGGCGCTCGCCGGCGAGCCGACCGCGCCGACGTTCCTGCTCGTCCCCGACGCCGCCACCGGCGACGATCCGGAGGCCGACTGCAAGGCCGGCCCCGCGCTGGCGGCCTCGCGCCATCCGCACCAGCTCCTGACCGACGCGCTCGCCGCCGGCGCCGCGTCGACGCGCCGGCTGCCGCGCACCCACCGCGACGACCAGGCGATCTGGCTGTTCACCTCCGGCTCGACCGGCCGGCCGAAGGCGGCGATGCACTGTCACCGCGACTTCGCCTTCAACACGGAGGTCTACGCCAAGCGGACGATGGGCTACCGCGCCGACGACGTCACCGTCAGCGTGCCGCGGCTGTTCTTCGGCTACGCGACCGGCACCAACCTGTGGTTCCCGTTCGCGGTCGGCGCCACGGTCGCGCTGTTCAGCGAGCGGCCGACGCCGGAGAGCCTCGCCGCGGCGATCGCGCGCCACCGGCCGACGATCGTCACCAACGTGCCGACGATGCTCGGCAAGCTGCTCGACCACGACGACGAGCTGCGCGCGCGCGGCGGCCCCGGCCTCGATCTGTCGTGCGTGCGGTTCCACCTGTCGGCCGGCGAGGCGCTGCCGCCCGCCTTGCTCGAGCGGTTCCTCGCCCGCTTCGGCGGCGCGGTCTACGACGGCATCGGCTCGGCGGAGATGTTCCACATCTACTGCACGAACCGGCCCGGCGATGTCGTGCCCGGCTCGCTCGGCCGCGCGGTCGACGGCTACACGCTCGCGGTGCTGCCGGAAGACGCGCGCGGCGCCGGCGCGCCGCCGGTGCCGGTCGGCGAGATCGGCGTCCTCTGGGTCAAGGGCGACTCGGTCGCGCTCGGCTACCACCAGGACCGCGACAAGAGCTGGGCGACCTTCCACGGCGCGTGGTGCCGCACCGGCGACCTGTTCCGCCTCGACGAGCAGGGCTACCTCTGGTTCAGCGGGCGCGCCGACGACCTGCTCAAGGTCGGCGGGGTCTTCGTCGCGCCGCTCGAGGTCGAGGACTGCCTGCTCGCGCACGCGGCGGTCAGCGCGGCGGCGGTGATCGCCGGCGAGGAGGACGGGCTGGTGAAGCCGCGCGCGGTGATCGTCGTGCGGCCCGAGGCCCGCGAGCGGCTCGTCACCGTCGAGGCGCGGGCTGCGCTGCGCGTCGAGCTGCAGGAGCACGTGAAGGGGCGCCTGTCGAAGCACAAGTATCCGCGGTGGGTGACGTTCGTCGACGAGCTGCCGCGCAACGACCGCGGCAAGGTCGATCGCAAGGCGCTGGCCGCGCGGGCGGCGGCGGGCGAGCTGCCGGGCGACGAGTCGTGACCTCGGCGGCGCGCGTGCGCTCGTCCTGGCTCGCCGCGCTGACGACCGTCGAGCTGGCCGCGCTGGTCGGCGGCGGGCGCCCGGTCGTCGCGCTGTTGCCGGTCGGCTCGACCGAGCCGCACGGCCCGCACCTGCCGCTCGCCACCGACGTGCTCATCTCCGAGGCCGCCTGCGCCCGCGCCGTCGGCGACCTCGACGCGCGCGGCATCGTCGCGCTGGTCGCCCCCGCGGTGCCGTACGGCGTCACCGACTGCGCGGCCGGGTTCGCCGGCGCGGTGTCGGTGCCGCCCGCCGCGCTGACCGCGTTCCTCTCCGCCGTCGCCGACGGCCTGCTCGCCCAGGGCCTCGCCCACGTCTGTCTGGTCAACAACCACCTCGAGCCGGCCCACGACGCGGCGGTGCGCGCGGTCGCGCGACCCGGGCAGGTGAGCGTCGCCTGCCCGCTGACGCGCCGGTGGGCGCGCACGCTGTCGGCGGAGTTCAAGAGCGGCGCCTGCCACGCCGGCCGCTACGAGACGTCGCTCGTGCTGGCCGCCGAGCCGGCGCTGGTCGACGACGCGGCGCGCGCCACGCTGCCGCCGGTGCCGGTCAGCCTCTCGCAGCAGCTCGCCGCCGGCGTGACGACGTTCACGGCGATGGGGATGGACGCCGCCTACGCCGGCGCTCCCGCCGACGCCACCGCCGCCGAGGGCGCCGAGCTGCTCGGGCTGCTCGCCGCGATGGTCGTCACGGAGGTCGTCGAGGCCCTCGCGGCCCGCTGAGCCCGATCGCGTCCGGCCTGCTACGCTTGGGCATGGGCGCCATCGTCCCATGCACTGCTTGCGACGCGCGGCCGGTCGCGCAATGCGCCCGGTGCGAGACGACCCTGTGCGCGCGCCACCGTCCGAGGCTGGGGCGGCGCTGCCACCGGTGCGAGCGCGACTACGCCGACGGGGCGTCGGGGCGAAACTGGCTCAAGTTCCTGCTGGCGGTGCCGACCGCGACCTTCGCCGCGGCGGTCGGGCTGGCGCTGCTCCTGCCGATCACCGGCCCGGGGCTGGTCGGCTCGATCGTCGTCGCCTGGGGCGCGGCGACCGCGGCCACCGGCGCCGGCGGCGCAGTCGTCATCGGCATCGAGCGCACCGCGCGGGCCCAGTTCCTCCGCGAGCACGGCCGCGCGTTGCCCGAGGCGCGCGTCGTCCGCCGCCTGCTCCCGCCCCACGGCTGACGAGGACTACTCCTTGATGCCGTGCTTCTGCTTCACCTGATCCATCACCCGCGCGTACTCGACCTCCCAGGCGCCGGTGCCCTCCTGGAGGTTCTTCAGCCGCTGCCGCACTTCCTGGTCGAGCTCTTCCTCGACCTGCATGTGCCTGGTGACGATCTCCTTGATCTTCTTGCGCAGCACCGCGTCGTCGCCGAACACCTCCTCGACGTTGCGCGACTGCATGAACGTCTCGAGGAGCTGCGTGGTGATCCACGACACCGCGTCCTCGCCGAGGCCGAAGTCCTTCTGCTCGGCGAGCTGCCGCTTGGTGCGCTGCAGGTGCGAGTGCGGCAGGCCGCGGATCTGGAGGATGTCCTTGGCCCGCTCGGTCAGCTCCTTGTCGACGCGGAGGTACTCCTTCAGCACCGACGCCACGTCGAGCTGCGCCTCGTGGGGGTCCGACACCTCCAGGTCGCCGTCGGTCGTGAGCTTGCTGATCACCTCGGCGGCGATGGTGTCGATCTTGCCCGCATAGAGACGCATTGGCTTTCCCGGACTCTACGGGGCGCCCCCTGCTTTCGCAAGGACGGCCCCCGGCCTAATCTGCGCGGATGTCGACGGACGTCTCCTCGCCGCGCCCGCGCAAGCTCGTCGTCGCCGGCCTCGTCGTCGACGAGCGTGGCCGCGTGCTCGTCACCCGCCGCCGCGCCGATCAGCCGATGGGCGGCTTCTGGGAGCTGCCCGGCGGCAAGCTCGAACCGGGCGAGGCGCCGATCGCGGCGCTCGTGCGCGAGCTGCGCGAGGAGCTGGGCGCCGCCGTCGAGGTCGGCGCGATCTGGGACGTGCTGCACCACGCGTACCCCGCGTTCGATCTGCTGATGCTCGTCTATCGCTGCCGGCTCGTCGCCGGCGAGGTGGCGCGCGCGGTCGAGGTCGCCGACCTCGACTGGTGCGAGCCGGCGGCGTTGCTCGCGCACGACGTGCTGCCGGCGGACGCGCCGCTGTGCGCGCGGCTGGCCGCCGAGGGCGCGCCGCCGTGGCTGCCGCCGACGTCCTGACTGCCTCGTCGCCGGCTCGTTCCTGGCTCGTTCCTGGCTCGTCCCTGGCTCGTCCCTGGTTCGTCCCTGGCTCGTCCCTGGCTGGTTTGACCGGCCGTCGGCCGGGCCCGTACACTCGACGGCTCGATGGAACCGCGCGCCAAGGTCACGAAGGAAGTCCTGTGCGAGGAATCGCGCTTCATCCTGGCCAACGCGCTCGCCGAGGCGCGCTACGGCCGGCTGCACGGCGTCGAGGACCTGCGCCGCGTGTGCGAGGACGCGGTCTCGATCCCGTTCGTCGAGTACATCAGCTTCCTCGAGCAGGCCGGCTACCTCCGCTACGATCACGAGCGGCTGCTGGTCACGCCCGACGGCGAGGACGTCGTCAACGGGCTGCGGCTCACCGAGCTGACCGAGCGCGCGGTCGCGCACTTCAAGCGGCTGCGGCAGACGCGCACGCAGGCGGCGACGATGAACCCGCCGTCGGCGGGCGCGGCGGGCGCGGGGGTCGCGTCGGCTGCCGTGCCGTCGTCGAGCCCGGCGATCGCGGTGAGCAGCGGGCCGGTGCAGGTCACGCCGCAGCCGCAGCCGCCGCCGCCGGCGCCGGCCCCGATCGTCGCGCCG
>DASZXE010000090.1:0-30595 GCA_035546475.1 Kofleriaceae bacterium | reverse complement strand
CCGGGCCACCGCGGCGAAGACGAGAGCGAGCACGGCTTGTCATCGCTCCATCCTCGCACACCTGCGCGCGCCGCCCGCGCGGCCGGCTCCGTCACCTGCGTCACCCGCCCCGCCTTCCTGCGGTCGCGCTGGCGCCCGGCGGCGAGATCAGCGGGCGATCGCGAGGCACACGTGCGCTGCGCCCAGTCGGTCACGGTCGCCTCAGGCTCTCGAGTGGCACGCAGCAGCCACGCACGTCGGCGCGAGCGAGGCCGAGGTCGAGCGGCGCGGTCGAGCGCGGTCCTCCGGGCGAGACCCGTCAGAGCCGACCGGTCGCCTGCAGCCGGGCGAAGAACGGCAGGGCCTGCTGCAGCAGATCGAGCCCGGGGTCGAGCTGCTTGCCGATGCCCTCGGTGACCGCGATGGCCACGTTGCACATCGTGTAGACCGGGTTCACGCGCACGCGGTGGCGGCGGAGGATGTTCATCATGTCGAGGGCGACGGTCGACACCTGCACCTCGCCGAGCGGCTTGCCGTGGTAGCGGGCGACGAAGGCGCTGACCTCGCGCTCGTACGCGGCGTAGTCGCGGACCTTCGCCTTCGGCGACAGCTCCGACATCAGGCGCGCCATCACCTTGCCGTCGCCGCCGGCCCAGCTCGCGAAGTAGCGGGCGAACGCGCGGCGCGCGGCCTCGTCGAGCTCGGCGGTGAGCCCGAGGTCGAGCAGGATCACCTTGCCGGCCGCGTCGACGAGGATGTTGCCCGGGTGCAGGTCGGCGTGGACGAAGCCGTGGTCGAACACCATCGTGAGCAGCGTGCGGAACCCGACGCGCGCGAGCCGCCCCGGGTCGGCGCCGAGCTCCTTCGGCGCCGCGAGCACCTTCGCGCCGTCGACGAACTGCATCGTGAGGATGCGCTCGGAGCAGAGCGCCGGGTGCAGCGCGGGGAAGCCGACGTCCGGATCCGCCGCGAAGTTCGCCGTGAAGCGCCGGTTGTTGTCCGCCTCGATCGTGAAGTCGATCTGCGCGCGGATCGCGCGGCCGAACTCGTCGACGCTCTCGACCGGCGCCATCAGCCGGACCGGCGGCACGATCGAGATGACGCGCGCCACGAGCCGCATCGCCGTGAGGTCGAACGCGACCAGCGCCGGCAGCCCCGGCCGCCGCACCTTCACCGCGAGCACGCTGCCATCGGCGAGCGTGGCGCGGTGTACCTGCGCGACCGACGCCGACGCGATCGGCGTCCGGTCGAAGCGGGCGAACAGCTCGTCGGGCGCCTTGCCGAAGTCGGCGCGGAACGCCGCCTCGACGTGCTTCCAGGCGAACGCGCCGACATCGTCCTGCAGCCGCGACAGCGCGCCGATCACGTGCGGCGGGAACAGGTCCGGCCGGGTCGACATGATCTGACCGACCTTGACGAACGTCGCGCCCAGCGCCGCGAGCAGCCCCGTCAGCCGCGCCGCGAACCACCGCTGCCTGGCGGCCTTCCCGCGGAGCGTGACGAGCAGCAGCAGCCAACCGACGAACCAGACGATCGCGTGGCCGAGCAAGAGCCCTGCGATCCACAGCCCGCGCCCGACGAACCTGAGCGCACGCACGGGCGCACGCTACCCGATCGCCCCCACCCGCGCACGCCGCCCCCGGCCGCCGCGCCGGCCGCAGCTCGAAGCCTCCCGTCACCGCGCCGCGATCGCCACGTTCGTCGGGCCCAACCCTTGACACCCCGCCGCCTTCCCGTTACCTCATTGCCCACCCTGGCGCGTAGCTCAGTGGCAGAGCACTACCTTGACACGGTAGGGGTCCGCGGTTCAAACCCGCGCGCGCCAACGAAGTAGAAGCAGAGGAAGGGCGGGGCCTTGCGGCGGTCGGGCCGCGAAGCGGGCCCGGCGGCGCCGGCCGTCGATCACCACTTCGATCACCACTGCGGGCCCCATGGACAGGGAGTCGAGCGATGCCGCGGTCAAGGAAGCCGGCCAAGCCCACCCGGATTCTCGGTGCGCTCTCTCCCCTGGCGATCTTCCGAGCGCGACAGGTGCTCGCAGAGGACCCGGACATCACGGGCGGCGAGCTTGCGCACCGCCTGCACATGTCGCCCCGATCCGGCCTCGGCGATCGTTTGCTTCAGGAACTGCGCGGTACCGCCGACGCAGCGACGCCCGCAGAGATCCGCGAAGGCCCGCCTGATGTCCGGCGGCGGCTTCAGGTCAGGTCGGCGCTGGTGTCTGCGACCTGCGCGCTGACGCTGACGGATGACTTCGAGGAGGGGCTGCGCACGCTGATCGTCGAGTTCGTGGAGCGTGTCGGCGGGAATGCCGACAATACCGACCGCCTCAGGCTGGTCTTGTGGCTCGCGGCACCGCTGATCCAGGGTGAGGACTTGCCGACGGATGACCTCCGCGCGCGGCTCAGGCTCGCGGGGCTGGTCGCAATGGGTGGCGAGAGCAATTACGACGAGGTCAAGGCCTGGCTAACCGAGCACCAGCCCGAACTGGCGCGCCAGCTCGCGAGGATTTCAGTTGGCGGTCCGGTCGATCGCTGATGGGGCTGTAGCCTTCGCGACCAGCGCAGAGAGCGTCGCGGCGACCTCATGGTCGCGCGCCGTCGAGTAGTGACGTTGCATCGCGCCGGTGGTGTGGCCCGAGATCGCCCGCGTCACCACGTCCGACACGCCGGCCTCGCGCGCGAGGTCCTGCATCGTGCGGCGCATCGCCCGCGGGGTCACGCGGTAGGCGAGGCCGATCGCCTCGCCGCAGACCTCGAACGGTTCGGCGAGGGCCTTCACCGGCAGGTAGCCGCCGGTGGTGCTCGGGAAGAGGAGGTCGGACTCGGCCGCCTTGCCGTGAGGCTGGCGACGTGGGCGCGCAGGATGTCGACCAACGCGGCCGGCAAGAGGATCCGCTGGTCGCGACCGGTCTTCGTCGCGGGCATGACCTCGTCGCCACGAGTCTGCGATCGGCGGACGTGGAGGATCCCATCGTCCCACTTCACATCGGCGCTCGGGCCTGAGCGGCGCAGGGGCCGCAGGCTCGACGGCCGCAGACCGGTCACGAAGCCGAGCAACGTGATCGCGTAGTAGCCCGGGTACCGCGCCCGCATCGCCTCCAGAAAGCGCGGCGGGTCAGCCGGGGCGAGGCTGTTGGGGGCCTCGTCGGTGTGCGTGCGGGTGTCGAACGGGCGCACGCGCCGCACCGGGTCGCGGAGGTCGAACTCGTCCGCCGCCGCCGCCGTGATCACCCGCAGCACCGCGAGGATCGTGTTTCCGGTGTTCGGGCTCGCCTCGCCGGCGCGGATGTGCGCTCCGTACTTGCCCTTCTACGCCTCCACCTCGGCGGCGCCCAGCTTGGCGATGAAGATGGCGCCGAGTGTCGGCACCAGGTGCGCCTTCAGGATCACGCGCCACTTCTCGCGCCCAGCGGCGAAGAGGATGCGTCCCTCGGCAACCTTGCGGGCGAAGATCGCGACGGCGTAGTCGGCGAACCGCGGCCGGTCGGCGAACGCGTCGCGGCCCGGCGTTCAGGACTTCGGAGGCTTCGGGCCGCCGCGTCGCCCGCCGTCGCGCTGTACGGAGATGCCGCTGCTCGACACGGTGGCCAGGAAGGGAGGGAACCTCGTGGTGACGTAGCGCAGCATCGGCCGGTACATGTCGCGCGCGAGCGCGTAGAGATCGTCGAGCTTGAGGTTGCCCGCGCGCAGGATGAAGGTGTGGCAGTTCGAGGCGAGCAGCGCGGCGGTTTCGGCGGGCGTGCGTCGCATCGCGAGGTCACGGGTCACGATCGCGTTGCCCCACTCTCGCGCGAGCGGAATCCATTGCCGGTCCTTGGCGCCGGAGCCAGCCTTGTCGACGACGAGGACGGCCCGCCCACCGGCATCGGTGATCCCGCGCGCCACGTGAAATCCGGCGTCCTCGTCGACGACGAAGACGACCTCGTCATCACGCAGCCGCACGAGACGCAGCCGCGCGATGCCATTCGACCGCCTGGTTGACGGTGGTCGGCTTGACGCCGAACTCCCTGGCGACGCGCGCCGCGCTCTCGCCGGCCTCGATCAGATCGGCGACGATGTCGACGGAGACGCCAGTGCCCGCCATCGTGAGGCGACCGAACGACAGCTCGGGATCCAGCACGACTGCCCGCGGCTCGTCTGCCCGCTTCAAGTACGGGAACAGACGCGCGGCCAGTCCGTCGGCATCGCACTCGATGCGCTGCAGGCTGTCTTCGATCATTCCCTGCAACGCCGTCTGGCCGCCCCCCGCCGTCATGTCGACGAGGACACCGAACTGGCGAACGTAGATGTGATAGCCGTCGGTCAGGAAGCGATTGGTGAGGAGTGGGCGCGGGCGCTTCAACTCGCGCTTCATGTTGTCGATCGCGCGTCGAACGGCCGAGAGCGGGACCTCGCGTACCCTGCGCAGGTTGTGCAGGACGTACGCCTCGATCAGGTTGTTGAAGGTCAGGCGCGCGGGCGGCTCGGCCGAGACCTCGATGAGCGGCTCGAAGCGGCCGCTGCGGCTCTGCGCCGTCGGGTAGTCCATTCCGACGGTCCAGGCGCGCAACGTCGACGCGGGCATGCGCAGGTAACGGGCCGCCTGCCCGATCGTGTAGAGCGGCACCTCGCGTGGGTCGCGATCGCCGAAGATGCCGCGCACGTTGCTCATCGTGTTGCCATTCCGATTGTACCAGGCGTGCGAACCGCGCCGGCGCAGCGATCCAGATCCCTCACGAGCGACCGTCACGTTCGCCTGCTCCTGAGGATCGGCAACCTCCTCGGCGGTCGGCGGCGCGCCGGCGGGGCACGCCATTCTCGACTGCCCGATTCCATGCCCGATTCCATGCGGAAGGATGACCATGCCGCGCGTATCGGCCGCGCGCGCGCCCGGTTGCGAGCGACGGGCACGTCAGACGAGGCCGGGGGCGAGGCGGCGGGGGCGGGGTAGGGTGGGGCGATGCGCGTGCTCGTGTATGACCGGACGTGCGTGCGCCGCGGCGGAGGGCTGTCGATCCCGTGGGCGGCGGGGGCGGTCCTGTATCGGGCGGCGCGGCGCCTCGAGGCGGCGCGCGGCGTGGCGTCGTGGGACGAGGCGCTCGCGTGGCTGGCGACGCTGGCGGCGCCGATCGACGAGCTCCAGTACTGGGGCCACGGCACGTGGGGCGCGGCCCGCGTCGGCGACGAGCGGCTCGACGCGCGGTCGCTGCTGCGCGGCCACCCGCACCGCCAGGCGCTCGACCGCGTCGGGTTCGGCCCGGCGCCGCTGGTGTGGTTCCGCACCTGCCAGACGGTCGGCGCGCGCGCCGGGATCGCGTTCGCCGAGAGCCTCGCCGACCTCGTCGGCGGCCGCGTCGCCGGACACACGCACGTGATCGGGTTCCATCAGAGCGGCCTGCACGGCGTCGCGGCCGGCCGGCGCGCCGACTGGTCGCCCGACGACGGCCTGCGGGACGGCACCCCGGACGCGCCGCGCACGGCGAGGCCGTCGAGGCCGTGGGCGCCGCGCACGATCACCTGCCTGCACGGGCGCGTGCCGGACGACTGGTTCGCGTGACGGCGGCCGACCTCGCGAGGCTCAGCCCGCGTGCGCGGCGAGCCAGCGGACGATCGCGCCGGCAGCGCCCGGGTCGAGCACGCGGCCGTCGGCGTTGTAGGCGTCCTGCACCGCCTGCAGGTTCGCGCGGAGCTCGGCGATGGTCAGCGGCTGGTGCTTGAGCACGTGGTCGGCGTCCGGCGCGATCGCCAGCGTCGCCTCGCGCCCGGCGGCGAGCAGCGCGTCGTGCAGCGGCTTGGTGTCGAACAGCAGGCTGATCTGGAGGTCCTTGCCGCCGTTGACCAGCAGCGCCGGCGCCGCGACCTTCGGCGCCTCGGCCGCGTTGTCGTAGCCGAGCAGGCCGCGCATCAGCGGCGCGTGCAGCGGCGCGACCAGGCCCGCCACGAGCTTCTGCACCGGCGGCAACCGCGAGGCCTTCGACGGATCCACCGGCTTGCCGGCGAGGAAGTCGGCGAACGCCGCGCGCAGCGACTCCAGCTCGCCGTCGACGACCTCGTCGGACAGCCCGGCGAGCGGGTTGCGCATCTGCGCCTCGAGCTGCGTGAGCATCGTGTCGGCCAGCGAGCGCGCCGCCGACGACAGGTAGAGGACCCCCGCGATCGACTCCGGCGCGGCGAGCGCGAGCCGGGTGGCGTGGATGCCTCCCTCGCTGTGCCCCGCGACGAAGATCCGGTCGCCCCGCACGTCCGCGCGCGCGCGCAGGGCCGCGAGCGCGGCGAGCGTCTCGTCGCGATACGTGTCGAGCGTCCACGCCTCGGGCGGCGGCCCCGGGTTCGCGCCGCTGCCGGCCTTGTCGAAGCGCAGCACGACCGCGCCGTGCGCGGCCAGGTGCTCCGCCAGCAGCTTCCCCGAGCCGTTGTGCGTCGGGATCAGCCGCGAGTTCCAGTCGCGGTCGGTCGGCCCGCTGCCGGCGAGCAGGAGCACCGCGGGCCACGGGCCACCCCCCGCCGGCGCCAGCACCGTGCCCGGCACCGCGCGCCCGCCGGCGGTGAACGTGACGTCGTCGGAGCGCGTCGGCAGGGAGGCGGTCGGGTCCACCGGCTCACCGCCCGCCCGCGGCGCCGCCGCCGTCGACCTGCCTGACCCACGGCCCGCGACGAAGAAGAGGCGCCCCGCACATGCGCTGCGACGATACCCCACGCCGCGCGCCTGCGCCCGCAACGCGGTTCACGGCGCCGCGCCGGTGACCCCGGCCGCGGCGCCCCCGTCCACGCCAGCCGGCGGCGCCGCGCGGTTGTCGGCCCGCCGAAAACCCAGCATCATGCCGGCGCCATGTCCGACCCCGCGTCCACGTCCACGTCGTCCTCGCAAGCCTCGCCCGCCGCGCCGCCCAACCCGCCGGCCACCGCCGAGGCCGCGGTCGAACAGGACCTCCTCGACGGCCTGGTCGGCGCCGCGCCCACGCTCACGCCGCTCGAGACGCTGCGCCACTCGGCCGCCCACGTCATGGCCAAGGCGGTGCAGAAGCTCTTCCCAGGGACCAAGGTCACCATCGGCCCGTCGATCGAGACCGGCTTCTACTACGACTTCGATCGCAAGACGCCGTTCACCGACGACGACCTGGCCGCGATCGAGGCCGAGATGGGCAGGATCATCAAGGCCGACGAGCCGTTCGTCCGCCACGAGATCGACCGCGCCGACGCCCGCAAGCTGTTCGCGGACCTCGGCGAGAGCTACAAGGTCGAGCTCATCGACTCGTTCCCGCCGGACGCCACCGTCTCCTACTACACGACCGGCGACTGGTTCGATCTCTGTCGCGGCCCGCACGTCGAGCGCACCGGCCAGATCGGCGCCTGGAAGCTGCTCTCGGTCGCCGGCGCGTACTGGCGCGGTGACGAGAAGAACCCGCAGCTCCAGCGCATCTACGGCACCGCGTTCCCGACCAAGGCGGAGCTCGACGCCTACCTCCACATGCTCGAGGAGGCCAAGCGCCGCGACCACCGCCGCCTCGGCAAGGACCTCGACCTGTTCTCGATCGACGAGACGATCGGCGCCGGCCTCGTCCTCTGGCACCCGAAGGGCGCCCGCGTCCGCCACGTGATGGAGACGTTCTGGCGCGAGGAGCACTTCGCCCACGGCTACGAGCTGGTCGGCTCGCCCCACATCGCCCGCGACGAGCTGTGGAAGGTCTCCGGCCACCTCGGCTTCTACAAGGAGAACATGTACTCGGGCATGGACGTCGACGGCCAGCAGTACATCGCCAAGCCGATGAACTGCCCGTTCCACTGCACGATGTTCAAGAAGGGGCTGCGCAGCTACCGCGAGCTGCCGCACCGGTGGGCCGAGCTCGGCACCGTCTACCGCTACGAGCGCTCGGGCGTCATGCACGGGCTCCTCCGCGTGCGCGGCTTCACCCAGGACGACGCGCACCTCTTCATGACCCGCGAGCAGCTCCCCGGCGAGCTGCGCCGCGTCGTCAACTTCTGCCTCTACATCCTGCGCACGTTCGGCTTCGAGGAGTTCAAGCTCTACCTGGCGACCCAGCCGAAGGAGTCGGTCGGCGAGCCGGAGATGTGGCGCATCGCCGAGGCAGCGCTCCTCGACGTCCTCAAGGAGTCGGGGCTGCCGTACGAGCTCGACCCCGGCGGCGGCGCGTTCTACGGGCCGAAGATCGACCTCAAGCTGAAGGACTGCCTCGGCCGCGAGTGGCAGTGCTCGACGGTGCAGGTCGACTTCAACCTGCCCGAGCGCTTCGACCTCCAGTACGTCGGCGCCGACGGCGGCAAGCACCGCGTCGTCATGGTGCACCGCGCGCTGATGGGCTCGGTCGAGCGGTTCTTCGCGGTCCTCACCGAGCACTACGCCGGCGCGTTCCCGGTGTGGCTGGCGCCGGTGCAGGCGCGGGTCATCTCGATCGGCGAGCGGCAGGCGCCCTATGTGGAGGAGGTCGCCGAGCGGCTGCGCCGCGAGGGCTTCCGGGTCGACACCCACACCGGCGGCGACAAGCTGGGCGCGAAGATCCGCCAGGCCCAGCTCGAGAAGATCCCGTTCATGCTGGTGTGCGGCGACAAGGAGGTCGAGGCGAAGGCGGTGGCGGCCCGCACCCGCGAGGGCGCGCAGCTCCCGCCGATGCCGCTCGACGCCTTCGTCGAGCACCTGCGGCAGGCGGCCCGCATCCCGCGCGGCGGCCAGCCGGCGGCCGGATCGGCCTGAGGCCGGGAGCGGCGCGGCGGGCCGGGGGGCTTGCGATCGCGCCCGCGAAGTCGAATCTTTCGCACCCACACGCGCCAGTTCCTGGGGTAGAACCCTGACCCAATCGACCGAAGGATGATCACGAACCACATGCACGAGTACAAGGTCACGCCATGAACGGCCGTCCCATGGGCCGCGACGACCGGCGCCGTCCGCAAGGCGGTCTCCGCATCAACAACCGCATCCGCGTCCCCGAGGTGCGGGTCATCGTCGACGACGGCGAGGGCCAGCTCGGCGTGTTGCCGACCCACGAGGCGTTGCGGCTCGCCGAGGAGAAGGGGCTGGATCTCGTCGAGATCTCGCCGCGCGCCTTCCCGCCGGTCTGCCGTATCATGGACTACGGCAAGTTCAAGTACGAGCAGGCCAAGAAGAAGCAGCAGGCCCGCAAGCACGCGTCCACGGTCGAGATCAAGGAGATCAAGTTCCGCCCGAAGACCGAGGGCCACGACATGGACTTCAAGGTGAAGCATGTCCGCCGGTTCCTCGAGGGTGGCAACAAGGTCCGCCTGGCGGTCGTGTTCCGCGGCCGCGAGATCACCCACCCGCAGACCGGCATGGCGGTGCTCAACCGCGTCGTCGAGGCGACCGCCGACCTGTCGACCGTCGAGGTGACGCCGAACATGGAAGGCCGGCGCATGATCATGATCATCGCGCCGAAGCCGAACGTGGTGCGCAAGGCCCAGGAGAACCGCAAGAAGATGCTGGCGGCGCTCGAGGCCAAGAAGGAGGCGGCGAAGGCGGCCGGGCAGGCGCCCCCGCCGGAGCCGGAGGAGGAGGAGGATCTCGACGAGGACGAGATCAACGCGGACGTCGTCGACGAGGACGAGGAGTAGCGACCGCTCGCCCGGGCGGTCGGCGATCGACCCGGGCAGCGGGCGGTGGGTGGCGGGCGGTGCTCGCGCGGCGGCGTGGTCTGCGTGGTCTGCGTGGTCTGCGTGGCCACGGTGCGGCGGCGGCCGAGGCGGTTTTTGCCTCGTGCGCGGCGGCCCGCCGGGATCTCCGGCGCGGCCGGGCTGCGCGCGCGGGGCCTGGGCCACAGCGACCCGGCAGCGCCGGCGTGGCGGCGTGGCGGCGCGGGCAAGGGTGCGGAAGCAGAGGCCCTGGCCGCGCTCCGAGCCGCCGCACCGGGCCTGCCTCGCCGGCCGCCCGCCGCACGCCGGGCAGGCCTCGATCTTCCGCATCACAAGGCTTGTCTTCGGCGGCGCACTGGTGCATAAACCGCCTTCCCAACCCCCATCCGGGGCCGATAGCCATGCCCAAGGTCAAGACCCACTCCGGCGCCAAGAAGCGGTTCAAGCAGACGGCGACCGGCAAGTTCAAGTACCAGAAGGTCTACCGCCGCCACTTGCTGACCAACCGGTCGACCAAGCGGAAGCGGCACCTGCGCGCCCCCGGCGCTTACGTCAACCCCGCCCAGCATCACCAGATCGAGGCGATGCTGCCGTACGGGACCTGAGCCGAAGGATCGAGAGTCATGCCCCGCGCCAAACGTGGCTTCAAGGCCCGCCGCCGTCGTAACCGCATCCTCAAGGCCGCCAAGGGCTTCCGCGGCAAGCGGTCGAGCTGCCACGCCGCCGCCAACGAGGCGGTGCAGCACGCCTGGATGCACATGTACCGCTCGCGCAAGCAGCGCAAGCGGGACTTCCGCTCGCTGTGGATCGTCCGCATCAACGCGGCCGCCCGCACGCTCGGCCACAGCTACTCGAAGCTGATGGGCTCGCTCGGCAAGGCCGGCGTCGAGCTCAACCGCAAGATGCTCGCCGAGATCGCGATCAGCGATCCGGCCGCCTTCCAGGCGATCGCCGGCGTCGCGCAGTAGCGAACCGCGACCGCGCGCCGCCGAAAGAGGCTGCCCCACCGGGCGGCCTTTTCTGCGTTTCGGGTGCGTTTCGGGCATGCTGCGCCCGCTGTCTCCCGGAGGAACGATGTCCACGACTGCCAGCACCACCGCCGCCGACCTGATCGCCCGCCTCGAACGGCTGGGCGGCGACTTCGCGCAGGTCATCGCGCCGCTCGTCGACGAGCAGGCGATCCGCGCGGCGCAGGCGCAGTTCCTCGGCAAGAAGGGCCAGGTGTCCGACGTGATGAAGGAGCTCGGCCGGCTGCCGCCCGCCGACCGCCCCACCGTCGGCGCCGCCGCCAACCGCGTGAAGGACGAGATCGGCGCCGCGGTGGCCGCGCGGCTCGAGGCGCTCGTGCAGGCGCGCCGCGCCGCCGACCTCGCGCGCAAGGTCGACGTCACGCTGCCCGGCCGGCCGGTCGGCGGCGGCCACCTCCACCTGCTCACCCAGGTGCGGCTCGAGATGATCGACATCTTCGCGGAGCTCGGCTTCGCGGTCGCCGAGGGCCCGCAGGTCGAGACCGACTGGCACACGTTCGAGGCGCTCGCGATGCCGAAGGACCATCCTGCGCGCGACATGCAGGACACCTTCTACGTCACCGACGACCTCGTCCTGCGCACGCACACGAGCCCGGTCCAGATCCGCACGATGCTCGCGCACCGGCCGCCGATCCGGATCATCGCGCCCGGCGTGGTCTACCGGCGCGACGACGACGCGACGCACAGCCCGATGTTCAGCCAGATCGAGGGCCTCGCCGTCGACGAGGAGATCCGGTTCAGCGACCTGAAGGGCGTGCTCGCGCACTTCGCCAACCGGTTCTTCGCCGCCGGCGGCGCGGGCGCGGGCCCGAAGCTCGACGTCCGCTTCCGGCCGAGCTACTTCCCGTTCGTCGAGCCGGGCGTCGAGGTCGACATCTCGTGCGCGTTCTGCCGCGGCGCCGGCTGCCGGCTGTGCAAGGGCACCGGCTGGATCGAGATCGGCGGCGCCGGCATGGTCGACCCAGACGTGTTCGCCCAGGTGAAGCTCGACAGCGAGCGGCTCACCGGCTTCGCGTTCGGCATGGGCATCGAGCGCATGGCGATGCTCCGCCACGGCGTCAACGACATCAAGCTGTACTACGAGGGCGACCTGCGCTTCCTCGCGCAGTTCTGAGGCCCGCGCGTCGGTCACCCGCTCTCGTCCCGCTGTCACCGCGCCATCTGCGGAGCGTGCCATGAAGGTTCTCTGGTCCTGGTTGCTCGAGCTGTGCGATCTGCCCCACCTGCCGACGGCGGAGGAGGGCGCGCGCGCCTTCACCGGCGGCGGCCTCGAGGTCGAGGCGCTGACCGACCTCGGCGCCGGCTTCACCGGCGTCGTCGTCGCCGAGGTCGTCGGCAAGCGGCCGCACCCGAACGCGGACAGCCTCACGCTCGTCGATGTCGTCGCCGAGCGCGGCGGCGCGGCGACCCAGGTCGTGTGCGGCGCGCCGAACGTGCCGGCGCCGGGCCGCAAGGTGCTGTGGGCGCGGCCGGGCGCGACCTTGCCCGGCGGCATCAAGCTCGCGGTCAAGGCCGTGAAGGGGATCGAGTCGCCCGGCATGCTGTGCGCCGCCGACGAGCTCGGCACGGGCGACGACCACAGCGGCATCATCGTCCTCGAGGAGGACGACCGCACGGCGCTCGGCGCGGCGGCGCAGCGCGCGCTCGGCCTCGACGACTTCGTCCTCGACATCGGCGTGCCGGCCAACCGCGGCGACTGCCTCGGCCACCTCGGCCTCGCGCGCGAGCTGAGCGCGCTCCTGGGCGGCCGCCTGGTGCCGCCGGCGACCGAGGCGGACCTCGCCGAGCTGGCGGCGCCGCTCGAGGCCGGCGCGCTGGCGGCGGTCGCGATCGAGGATCCCGAGGGCTGCCCGCGCTACGTCGCGCGGGTGATCGACGGGCTGACGGTCGGGCCGTCGCCGCGGCGGATCGCCCAGCGCCTGCGCGCGGTCGGCGTGCGGCCGATCTCGAACCTCGTCGACGTGACGAACTACGTCCTCTTCGAGCTGGGCCAGCCGCTGCACGCGTTCGACTGGCACCGGCTCGCCGGCGGCCGCGACCGCGCGACGATCGGCGTGCGGCGCGCGCGCGAGGGCGAGCGGATGACGACGCTCGACGCGATCGAGCGCGCGCTCCTGCCGGCGGATCTGCTGATCACGTCGGGGCCGGCGTCGATCGGCGGCGACGACCGCGCGGTCGCGCTCGCCGGCGTGATGGGCGGCCTCGACACCGAGGTCACCGGCGAGACGACGCGCGTGCTGCTCGAGAGCGCGAGCTTCCACCCGCCGAGCATTCGCCGCACCGCGCGGCGGCTGGCGCTGCCGTCGGAGGCCTCGCAGCGGTTCGAGCGCGGCGTCGATCCGGCGCTGGCGCCGCTGGCGGCCGACCGGGCGGCGGCCTTGCTCGCGCGGCTCGGCGGCGGCCGGGTCGCCACCGGCGCCGTCGACGTCTACCCGCGGCCGCGCAAGGCCGTCGCGGTCCCGCTGCGCCTCGCGCGCGCGCGCCAGCTCACCGGCACGCCGCTGTCGGCGGGCGACTGCGAGGCGGCGCTCCTGCGGCTCGGCTGCGACGTCGAGCCGGCGGGCGAGGGCCGCTGGTCGGTGACGCCGCCGTCGGCGCGCGCCGATCTCGCGCGCGAGGTCGACCTCATCGAGGACGTCCTGCGCGTGCACGGCTACGGCGAGGTGCCGTCGACCTTGCCGGCGCTCAAGGCGGCGCCGGAGCCGCTCGCCAGTCCCCGCGCCGATCGCGCGCGGCGGGCGCTCGCCGCCGCCGGGCTCGCGGAGGCGCTCACGTTCGGCTTCCAGAGCCGCGAGCGCCACGGCTGGCTCGGCCTGCCCGCCGACGACCGCCGCGCCCACCCGCTGGCGATCCGCAACCCGATGTCGGCGGACCAGGCGGTGCTGCGCACGTCGCTCCTGCCCAACCTGCTGGCGGCGGTCGCGCGCAACCGCGCCTTCGGGCTGCCGGACGTCGCGCTGTTCGAGGTCGGCTCCGTCTTCGTGCGCGGCGACGGCCAGCCGCTCGACGGCGAGCCGACGGCCTTGCCCGACGAGCCGCTCTACGCGGCGGTCGTGCTGGCCGGCGCGCGCCCGCGCTGGCTCGGGGCCGGCGCGCCGTGGGACGTCTTCGATCTGCGCGGCATCCTCGATCACCTGGCGCGCGCGCTCGCCGTCGAGGCGCCGCGGCTGGCGGCGGTCGCCGACGTGCCGTACCTGCACCCGGGCGTCGCGGCGCGGGTGTGGCTCGGCGACGCCGCGGTCGGCGTGCTCGGCGAGGTCCATCCGGCGGTCCGCGACCGGGCGGGGCTCGACGGCCCGGTCTTCGCGTTCGAGGTCGCGCTCGACGCGTGGCCGGCGCCCTCGCTCGCGCGGATGCGGCCGGTGCCGCGCTTCCCGGCCAGCCCGCGGGACGTCTCGCTCCTGCTCGGCGACGAGGTGCCGGCGGCGCGGGTGGCCGAGGTCATCCGCGCGGCGGCCGGCCCGCTGCTGGAG
This sequence comes from Kofleriaceae bacterium, assembly GCA_035546475.1. Lineage (GTDB taxonomy): Bacteria > Myxococcota_A > Polyangia > Haliangiales > Haliangiaceae > UBA2376. Next base: position 16,534 of record DASZXE010000090.1, on the reverse strand, counting down.
ACCTTCTCGCTCGCCGAGGAGTACCGGGACGCCAGGCTCGGCGCCGGCAAGAAGAGCGTCCTCTGGTCGATCAGCTACCGGTCGCTCGACCGGACGCTGACCGACGCGGAGGTCGACGCCGCCCACGAGGCGCTGGTGGCCACGCTCGTCCGCGAGCTGGACGCCCAGCGGCGGTAGGGCAGGGCGCACGGCCCGGGGCTTGCCGGGCCGGCGGCGCCGGCACCGCCGCCAGAAACCTCCTCATCCTCCGGAGAGATCTCCCCCGTCCGGCGGGCCGGCCTTCCCAAGCTGTGATAATGTCAGGATGTTCGGACTGGGCAGCCAGTCCGGTTCCCGGCCTCTGCGTTACCGGGCCCAGGGCCCCTGCAAGGAGCATCGGCGGATGGCGAGAATGACCAAAGCCGACATCATCGAGGCGGTCTACGAGAAGGTCGGCGGGTTCTCGAAGAAGGAAGCAGCCGAGATCGTCGAGAGCGTCTTCAACCAGATCAAGGAGACGCTCGAGCGCGGCGAGAAGATCAAGATCTCCGGCTTCGGGAACTTCATCGTGCGCGAGAAGAAGGCGCGCATCGGCCGCAACCCGCAGACCGGCGAGGAGATCACGATCTCCGCGCGCCGCGTGCTCACCTTCAAGCCCAGCCAGGTCCTGAAGAACGTCCTCAACCCGTCGCAGCCGGCGGCCTGAGCAGGCCCGCCGGCGCCCGGCCGCCGCGCTCCCGCGCCGCGAGGCACCGCGCGCGTGGTTCTTCGTCGGCGCCCTTGCGGCGGCCGCGCCGATGCTGTAGACCGGCGTTCCCTCACCACTTTGGCCTCTGACGGGGCGTAGCGCAGCCTGGTAGCGCACCAGACTGGGGGTCTGGGGGTCGCAGGTTCAAATCCTGTCGCCCCGACGAGGCAGGGACGGTCACCCCCAGTGACCGTCCCGCTTTTTTTTGGCTAGAACGCAGCATGACCGCCAGCGACCGGCCGCTCATCCTCCTCACGAACGACGACGGCATCGCCTCGCCGCTCCTGAACGGGCTGGCCGACACCCTCGCCGCCGACCTCGACGTGCTGGTGGTGGCGCCCGAGCGCCAGCGCTCCGCCATCTCGCACTCGATCACGCTGCACAAGCCGCTCCGCTGCCGCGAGGTCGCGCCCGGCCGCTGGTCCTTGTCGGGCACGCCGGTCGACTGCATCTACGTCGGCCTCCTGCGGCTGGCCCCGCGGCCGCCGGCGCTCGTCGTGTCGGGCCCCAACGACGGCTACAACCTCGGCAGCGACGTCTTCTACTCGGGCACGGTCGCCGGCGCGGTCGAGGGCGGGCTGCGCGGCTTCCCGGCGATCGCGGTGTCGCTCGCGCCGCACGCGCCCGAGCCGGCGCCGGCGCTCGCGTTCGCGGCCGCGCTGGTGAAGGCCGCGATCGGCACCTTGCCCGCCGGCGAGGTGCTGAGCGTGAACCTGCCGGGGCAGGGCGAGCGCCGCTACGCGTGGACGGCGCTCGGCAAGCGCCACTACGTCGACGACGTCTCCGAGCGCGCCGACCCGTGGGGGCGGCCGTACATCTGGATCGGCGGCGGCGCGCGCGGCCACGAGGACCGCCACGGCTCCGACTGCAACGCCGTCGCCGACGGCGTCATCAGCATCACGCCGCTGCGGCTCGACCTCAACCACCCGGAGCGGGTGGCGACGCCGCTGTTCGCGGTCGACGGCTACCAGCGCATCACCTGATCGACCCAAGGGCGATCCGGTACAGTCGGCCGCGATGAAGCTCGTCGCGTGGGTCGTGATGGTCGCGCTCGCCGCGGAGGCCGCGTGCGCGTGCAAGGGCTCGAGCTCCGGCCACGCGACCGGCCCCGGCGCGGGCACCGGCGGCAGCGCGGGCAGCGGCAGCGGCGGCGCGCTCATCGCCGTCGATCCGGCGACGTGCGACGGGCAGACCGACCACGTGCGCAGCCTCTACCAGGCCGCCGCCACGCACACCGACATGACGCCGGAGGAGGTCGACGACAACGTCGGCATGGTCATGAAGGAGTGCCAGGGCGAGCCCGCGCGCGTCGTGCCGTGCCTCGCGAAGGCGACCGCGGTCGCGCAGCTCGAGAGCACCTGCCTGGCGCCGCTCGACGACGACGGCCGCGAGGGCAAGGTCTTCCTCGGCCGCTAGAGCCCGCTCTCATGATCCTACACATCTTGCGGGGGGATCCCGGCCGTGATCCGGTCGGGGCATGCCGCCCCGCAAGCGTGTAGCTGCGCTGCCCGCCCTCTCCGCTGAGGTCGCAGATGCTGACCTCGGCGACGCCCGCCTCACCCGACGCCTCGGCGGCTTGGTCGACGCTCTCGCGAGCCGGCCCGGGGAGAGCTTCCCGAAGGCGCTGGACGACGCCGAGCTCGAGGGTGCCTATCGATTCTTCGGGAACACGAAGGTGACGCCCGCGGCGATCCTCGAGCCGCACTTCCGCCAGACGACACGCCGCGCCGCCGCACACAAGGATGTACTCGTCGTCCACGACACGACGCAGTTCGAGTTCGGCGGCGACAAGATGCGCGAGGGACTGGGCCGGCTGATCCGCCCCGGGCAGGGGTTCTTCGGGCACTTCGCGCTGGCGACGACCGCCGACGGCGACCGCGAGCCCCTCGGGTTGCTCAACCTCGAAACGCTGTTCCGGCTCGACAAGCGGAGTACCAAACCGAGAGACCAGCGGCCGAATCGGGGCGAGTCAGCTCGATGGCGGCGAGCGATCGAGGCCGTCGAGGAGCGGCTGCCGGCCACGGTACGGGCGATCCACGTGATGGACCGGGAGGCCGACTCCTACGCGATCCTCTCGACCCTCGACGAGACAGGCCACTCGTACGTGATCCGTTCCTTTCAGGACCGGGTACTCGCCGATAGCGAGACACGGCTGCGGGCCGCCGCGAAGGCGGCGAAGCGCTCCTTCGACCGCGAGGTGCCGCTCTCCAGACGCCCTCTGATTGAAGGCCCGAAGGGACAACGGCATCCGCCGCGCAGCTACCGCATCGCGAAGCTCAGTTTCGCCGCGAAGGAGATCGAGATCCCACGCACCGGTGATGCGAAGGCCGCAACGTCGACGACACTGAAGCTCGCCGTCATCTACGTGTATGAGCGGCGGCCGCCCTCCGGCGAGCCGCCCGTCGAGTGGTTCCTGCTCACGAACCTGCCGATCAGTACGCCGCACGCGATCGGGTTCGCGGTCGACTGCTATCGAGGCCGCTGGACGATCGAGGAGTACTTCAAGGCGTTGAAGACGGGCTGCCAGTACGAGAAGCGGCAACTCGAGAGCGCCCACAGCCTCCTGAACGCACTCGCCGTCCTCTCGACGGTCGCATGGCGCCTTCTGCTCCTGCGTCACCTGGCGCGCCACGCCCCCGATCGCCCCGCCACCGATGCACTGACGCCATCGCAGGTCGAGGTGCTCCAGGCGGTGGCGAAGCGACCGATCCCGCAGCGACCGACGGTGCAGGAGGCGATGCTCGCCGTCGCCGGTCTTGGCGGTCACCTGCCGCGCAACGGCGACCCTGGCTGGCTTGTGCTCGGACGAGGAATGCACGACCTCCTGCTGCTCGAACTCGGCTGGCGCGCCCGAGAGCAGGCGGGGATGTGATCAATCATGAGAGAGCCCGCTAGAGCCTCGAACGGTTTGAATGCCGTCGCAGCAGGCACGTCAAACCGTTCGGTGCTCCAGCCTTCCGCGGGCGTGGGGCTCGCCGCCGCCGTGCTACCTTGACCGGCCATGACGCGATCGCGATCGATCGTCCTGGTCTGCGCCGCGGCGCTCGCGCTCGGCGGCGTGGCTGCCTGCGGCGGCGGTGGCAGCGGCGGCCAGGGCCACGAGGCCCACGACCCCGCCAACCATCCGCCGAAGGACACCCGCACGCCGATCCAGGTGCGCCGCGACGCCGCCTGCGAGGCGCTCGGCCCGCGGCTCACCGCCTGCGCGATCGCCGACGCGCACGCGACGATGACGCCCGACGAGATCGCGAAGCTCGACCTCGAGAAGACGGCCGCCGCGCACACCGAGGAGTTCGTCAGCCAGTGCAAGCAGCAGGAGCTGTCGTCGCGGCAGGTGCGCGTCTACGAGGTCTGCATGGCGCAGGAGACCGAGTGCGACCCGCTGATGAGCTGCCTCGACAACGCCAAGCCGAAGCCGGCCGCGACACCCTGACGCACCGGATCGCCCGCGGCGGCGCCGATTGGGAGTAGCCTCCGCGTCATGATCAGCACACGCACCTGCATCCTGGGAGTCGTGCTCGGGCTGAGCCTGGGCGCCTGTGGCAAGAAGAAGGCGAACGAGGGCGGCGGAGACAACGCGGTGGCGCCGCCGCCGACCACGCCCACGCCCACGCCGCCCGCGGCGTCGAGGCCTTCGCAGGGTCCGCTGCAGCAGATGCCCGCGCTCACGCTGCCGGCCGATCCGGCGCGCGACGCGAAGGTCGAGCTCGGCCACAACCTGTTCTTCGACCCGCGCATGTCGGGCGACGGCAAGCTCGCCTGCTACTCGTGCCACAAGAACGAGGACGGCACCGGCGGCCACGATCCGATCGCGATGGGCGACGGCGGCAAGCTGCAGAAGCGCCACGCGCCGCAGCTCTGGAACCTCGGCTACCACAAGAGCGGCTTCTACTGGGACGGGCGCGCGGCGCAGCTCGAGGACGTCGCCAAGGGCGCGTGGGCGGGCGGCAACATGGGTGTCGGTGCGGACAACCTCGAGAAGAAGGCCGGCGAGATGGCGAAGATCCCCGGCTACGCGAAGCTGTGGAAGGCGGCGTACGGCGACGCCGCGCCGACCGCCGCGCAGGCCGAGGAGGCGATCGCCGACTACCTGCGCACCATCACGTGCACCGACACCGCGTACGACAAGTTCGCCGGCGGCGACAAGAGCGCGCTCACCGACCAGCAGCAGCGCGGCCTCGACGTCTTCCTCGGCAAGGGGACCTGCTCGGCCTGCCACACGCCGCCGTACTTCACGATCGCGGCGATGATGGACGGCGGCGCGTTCTTCAACGCGGGCGTCGGCACCGCCGGCAAGGCGGAGGCGGACGTCGACCCAGGCCGCGGCGGCATCACGAACAACCCGGCCGACTGGGCGGCCTTCAAGGTGCCGACCCTGCGCGGCGTCGTGAAGTCGCCGCCGTACTTCCACGACGGCTCGAAGGCGACCCTGCCGGAGGCCGTGCGCTACATGGGCAACGGCGCGCAGCCGAACAAGAACCTGACGTCGCTGCTCAACTCGCGCAACCTGACCGACGACGAGATCAACGACGTCGTCGCCTTCCTCGGCGGCCTCGAGTGCAAGACGATGCTCGTCGAGCCGAAGCTCCCCTGACGCCCCGCGCCCCGCGGCCCGCGGGGAGCTTTCGGGGGCCTTCCGCCGTAGGATGAGGCAGGGGGTTCGCATGATCGATCGGCCGACCGGTTCTCGAGCCGATGGTTTCGGCGGACGGCACGAGGACGACGCGCCGGCGCTCGACCGGCCGTACGGGCCGCGCTCGCTGGGCGCGACCACCGACGGTCTGGTCCAGCGGCGCGCGGATGATCCGGCGGCGACGTCGGATCCCGCGGCGGTGCAGGCCGCCGCCGCGCACGGCACCGGCGGCGCGGCGACCGCGCTGCCCCACCTCGACGCGATCCAGCGCTCGTTCGGCCGTCACGACGTCGGCGGCGTGCAGGCGCACGTCGACGGCGCCGCCCGCGATGGCGCGCGCTCGATGGGCGCGGAGGCGTTCACGACCGGCGATCACGTCGCGTTCGCCGGCGCGCCGAGCCTGCACACCGCGGCGCACGAGGCCGCCCACGTCGTGCAGCAGCGCGCGGGCGTGTACGCCAAGGGCGGCGTCGGCGAGGCCGGCGATCCGCTCGAGCAGCACGCCGACGCGGTCGCCGATCGCGTCGTGCGCGGCGAGTCGGCGGAGACCTTGCTCGACGATCACGCCGGGGACCGCTCGGCGCCGGCCGGCGGGGCTGTGCAGCGCAAGATCCGGGTCGACGCCATCGACGACGGCAAGGTCTTCGATCCCGACATCGACCACGTCTCGTCGCACTGGGGCCTCAACGAGGCCGACAAGCACGTCTATCGCGAGTGGCTGAAGGACGGCGACGATCACCACTTCGCGACGAAGGAGCTGTTCGTCAAGGCGGTGAAGGCGGCGGTCAAGCCGAAGACGCGCGCGTTCGGCGAGATGTTCGTCGGCCTCGCCGGCAAGCTGAACATCTCGCCCGCGTGGCTCGAACAGATCCTGACCGAGCCGGAGCTGACGCTCGACACCTTCAAGCTGTCGACGCCGAAGGAGGTGCTCGAGATAGTCAACTTCGGCCGCGAGGAGGAGGACCACCTGAAGGAGGATGACCTCGGCAAGATGACCGTGCAGGCGCTCCTCGACCTGATGCTGAAGAGCGGCAAGGTCACGCAGAGCTGCGGCCAGACCTCGAGCCTGGTCCACTCGGTGCTGGCGCCGAACTCGTACGCCAGCGACAAGCCGGTCGGCGGCAACGTGAGCGCGCTGCGCACGTCGATCCTCGAGGCGAACAAGAAGTCGCAGCAGGAGTTGCAGCACTACTACTGCCGGGTCGAGGGCGGCGGCCACTCGTTCACGGTCGAGTGCTTCAACGATCAGGTCACGCTGTACCAGAGCTTCTTCAACGTCTACGCGATGGCGAAGGACCTCGGGCGCGGCAAGCAGTACACGCTCGAGCGCTTCCTCGAGCTGCTCGCGCTGGCGGTGAAGCCGGTCAACGACAAGATCCCGTCGGACATCGGGCAGGCGCGCACGGAGCTCTTCTCGTGCAACCCGATGGCCTTCCATCCCGACGGCGAGTTCCGCACGACGATCTTCAAGCAGGAGAGCGGGGCCGAGGGACGCCTGTCCGACAAGAAGGAGAAGAAGCAGGGCGCGTGGGACGACGTCCTCGACGAGCCGGCGACGGACCACATGAAGAAGCCGAAGGTCGTGGAGCGTCCGGACAAGGGCACCAAGTTCGCGGTCTCGTTCCACGACGACCGCTTCCTCCTCTACGACGACGGCTACTCGGCGGTCGCCTGGGAGGACCTCGCCGACGGCGACTACATCGCCCGCTACAACGACGCCTTCAGCCTCTCCGTCATCATCAGCAATGTCTCCAAGGAGAAGAAGACCTGCACCATCACCATCGACGAGTAGCCGCCGGCGCCGTCCGCCGCGCCGCGCCCGCCCGCTCATCTCCGCTCGCCGCGCCGACCGCAGCGTCGCGGCCCGCAGGCCGCGCAGCCGCCAGCCGCGTTCCTGGTCCGCGGGCGCGCGCGCCTTGCGCCGAGCTCTCGTCTTCCGCCCGTGAACCGGGGCACCCCTTGTCCGCAGCGGCCGTGGCCACCTAGGCCGGCCGTGGGCCCGCAGCGGCGGCGTCCGGACTTGCCGCCGCCTCGCCGCTGATGCAAAGTCAGCCTCGTTGGCGGCGGCGAGCGTCGAGGGCCGCGTCCAGGTCAGCGACCTGGGCGTCTCCGACCCGCGCCCGCCCCCTCGATCCCATAGCTCAGCCGGATAGAGCGACGGTTTCCTAAACCGTAGGTCACTGGTTCGATTCCAGTTGGGATCACAGAAATCGTTGACGAATCTCGACTGTGTGTGCGGTCGGTGGGCGACCGTTGCCACCACGTTGCCAGGCACGATGACGCGCGGCGCGAAAGAACACCGGAGGACCGATGGGGAACGATGAGGCCGCAACCGAATCCCGACTGGTCAGTGGGCTGATCGGCGCAGGTCGAGCGGTGGGACGGCTGGCGTTGAAGTTGACGCAGGTCGACGCGGTGATCGACGCGGTGGCCGACGTGGAAACCGAAACGCGGAAGCGCAGGCGGCAGCAGTGGGGGCGCGCGCTGCTTGAGGACGAGGTCGACGTCGATGCGTTCACGAGCCGCTTTCGTGAGGGACTCCGCGGGAGCGACGCCGACGCGATCCGCGGGGCAGTGTATGACAGCATCCGCGCCGCTCTCGAAGCCGTCGATGACATCGTCATCCCGAGCATGGCGCTGCTGACCCGGCGCCACCTCGCGTCGTCGGGGCGCGATCCCGACCGACGCACGTATCGGATGCTACTCGACCTGCTGAGCGGCTTGGACGACGCCGAGTTCCGGGCAATCAGCACGGCCGCGCGGGTGCTCTCCGCGGGCCCAGGCAATGAGATCAAGGTCGTCCTGTTGGAAGATCCCGGCGAACGGGAAGTAGCGGCGGCGATCGGATCAGGGAAGGCCCCCGTTGGATCGGTCAAGGTGTGGAACTGGTACACGACGAGCGAACCGAAGCAGAATCTGGCGTACGGAGAAGATGCCAGGCGTGCTGTCGAAGCCGTCGCCCTGCTGCCGGCCGCGTTCGTGACAACGCACCGTAGCGACCAGGGTGTCGTCAAGCAGGTGTTCAAGCGCCCGGGGTTGGACCTCCTCGCGGACATCATGAGGGAGGCGCCGAGCGAGCCGTAGGCAAGCGGGCGATTCGCTCTTTACGGCGTGGCGTTCGAGGGGACGCCGACACGCGCCCCCCGCAACTCCACTACGTCGCTCGTCGGCCGACCGACCGTCAGCCGGGCGCGCGGGTCGGCGGCAGCCACGGCCGAGTCACTGCGCAGGTAGATCGCGGTCGTCGTGATGCTCGCGTGGCCGAGGATTGCGCGTAGCTGACCGATCGGCATGCCAGCGTCGGCGGCGTGCGTCCCGAAGGTCGCGCGCAAGGCGTGGAACGTGACAGGCGCGATCTTGGCCCGCTTGCACCGTCCCCCGCTGTGAACCCGCCCAGCTCGTCGCACTCCAGCAGGCCCCGCAGCGCGCCATCGCGGCCGGCCGGACGATCACCAGGCCGTCGGCGTTCGCGCCGGTGGCCCGGCGCCAGCGGCGCAGGAGCGCGGCCAACTCGGGCGGCAGCGGAACGGTCCGGGCTTGATCGTTCTTCGGCGCCCCGGACCACAATGACACCACCGCGATCGTTCCCTCGTCATGGTCGACCGACGCCCACCGCAACGACGCGGCCCAGTTGGCCGGGGCGACCGCGATAGCGCGCAGGCGCTCGGCCGCTTCGATCGCGTCCAACCGGACCAACGCCACGCGGCGCGCCTCGACCTCGGCGCGATACGTCGAGGGACGGGCGCGACCAGCGGTTACCCCAGCTAGCTCGGCGCCGATGGCGAGCACGCGCCCGAAGTCGACGACCGCGTCGGCCACCTCCGGCGCCACCGGCAGCGCCACGCCGACATCCTCCTCCGAGGCTGGCTCGATCTCGATGGCGTCGCAGCGGCTGCGCGCGATCACCAGGTCGAGCGCGAGCCACACGGTCACAACGATCTGGTGCTCGTAACCGCCGTACGCTGCGATCGCGCTCTCGCCGGCTGTGCCCCATACCTCACCGCAAAGTTACTCCGCGGGCGACGAGCGGACCACGAGCCCGAGCGGGTCTTCTTCGATCTGGTCACGCGCGCTCGTTCGCCGGCCAGCGGCGGTTGTGCCGGAGCGTCGACGTGAGTCCGTCGCTCCAAATGCGCGCGCTGCACGCAACGCAGTTCGACGGCGGCCGGCGATCCGTTGGCGCGAGGCCGGGCAATGCCGGCGCCCTGGAGGCCGACGACGAACTTCGCCACCGTCGCGAAGCCGGTTCGGTACAGGCACTACCGCCCGCACCGTAGATAGGCGAACCGCATCAAGCGTCTGAATTGATTATCGTTCCAGGCTTGCCTGTGGATTCGCAAGAGTAACCGACAGATGTTTTGTCAGAGCGGGCTGGTAGGGATCTTCCTCCGAACCTGGAGAAGACGAACCATGCGGAAGTCCGACCGCGAAACCGACAAGACCAGCAAGCTGAAGTTCCGCGTCATCGAGTTCGAGGTGGAAGGCGACGACGCCGCGATCCACGAGGGACTCCGCAGCATCCAGGCCGCGATTGCACGGCCCAAGGGGCAGGCCGCGCCGATGAAGTACATCGCTGCCGGCTCCGGCCCGGTCGCGTCGCCCGCGTCGCCGGCCGCAATGGACGATGAGATCGAGTCGCCGCAGACCGAGATCCCGTTCGACGCGGAGTTGTCGCGGGAGAACAGCGAGGAGTCACCGAAGGCGTCTGGCACGCGCAAGCCGAGCCAGCCGCGGCGCGTTGTGACGCCGAAGCCGCTGGACAGCCTCGACATCACGAGCGGGCCCATGACGCTCGAGGCGTTCTTGAAGGAGAAGGCGCCCGACAACATGCAACTCACCTGCCTGGTGTTCATGTACTGGCTGAAGCAGTACCGGAAGGTCGAGGCCATCACGCCGTCCCACGTCTACACCTGCTATCGCATGCTGGGCATGTCGCCGCCGAAGGACGTCTATTCGCCGCTGAAGGACATGCGCGCGAAGAAGAAGTGGCTCGACAAGGGCGAGGGCGAGGGCGAATACAAGCTGAACCTGCTCGGCAAGACCGAGGTCGAGCGCATGGGGACCTCGAAGGCGTCGTGACCACGCTGGACGACTACGTGCGCAGGATCCCGGGGTTCACCGACCTTGGGCACACGGACAAGATCCGGTTCTTTGCCTGGTACGTCCATGACGTGGAAGGCAAGGAGTTTTTCGAGCAGGCAGACATCACCGCCTGCTTCAAGAAGTTGGGAATGGAGCGCCCAGGCTCGCTCGGGTCTTACATGGCCAGCCTCGCATCCCGTACGCCCCCAGAGGTCTTGCGCGGTCGCAAGGGCTATCAACTCGAGCATCGAGCGCGGCAACGGTTGTCGGACTCGTACAGCGCTCGGCCGGCGACAGTCGAGGTCCACAAGGTTCTGGGTGAGCTACCGATGAAGTTGAGCAATCCGGTCGAACAGGCGTTCTTGGAGGAGACCCTGCTCTGCTTCAAGGTTGGCGCATTCCGCGCCGCGGTGGTGATGTGCTGGAACTTGACCTATGAGCACATGTGCGACTACGTGCTGGCGTCGAGGCTCGCTGACTTCAACACAAAGCTACGGCTGGCGTTCCCACGCGCGCGACCGATCGCCGGCCGGGACGACTTCGCCGAGTTGAAGGAGTCGCAGATGCTCGAGGTCTGTCGTGGCGCTGGAATCACTACGCCCAGTGTCAATCGACTGCTCGGCGAAAAGCTCGCCCGACGAAACGCTGCCGCTCATCCGTCGGGAGTCGTCGTCACGCAGGTGAGCGCCGAGGAGATGATCCTCGATCTCGTGACCAACGTGGTTCTGAAGTACTAGGGATAAACCATGGCTCGCCGCCCTCCGCCCACTCAGTCGCCAACGATCGACTACCTCAGCCGCGCCGATTCGGCCCTTGCTTCGGTCGAGGCCGATCTGGAAAGCAGTGGCGACATCGAGGAACTTGATCTTCGTCTCGATACGCTCATCAACAAGGGTCGCGGCGTTCATAAGCGCCTCCCGCTCCAGTCTCCACCGCGGTGGTATGAGAATGAAACGGACGCGCTTGACGCGTTCAGTGACCGGATGCGCATTCGCAACTCGGCCAGGCGTTATGGCGCCGCGACGCGGCGGCTCGTCGCACTGCTCTCCGATGAGGACCACTGGCGAGTCAGTGGGATCGAGACGGCCACGCCGGAGGCGAATGATCTCGGAGATCTGCTGAGACACGTGCTTGAACTGATCGACACGAACACGTGGTCACTCACCGCCGTGGCGACTGCGCTGTGGCAATACGGGAAGCCGAGCGGGCCGAAGCACCCGCTCCCTGAGATCGCCGGGGTCCTTGCGCCGTTCGCACGGACAGTGGACTCGCTGTGGCGTCACGAGCCGGCGAACGCTCAGCGCCTTGTGGAGTATGCCGATGCACTCGCTCGCATCGCTCGTTCCATGGAAGTGTACGTCGCCGCGATCAAGGAAGGGCTGCGCGCCGCCACCGAGTGGAATCCGGCGTGGCTTGGGCCCTACTCACAGTTCCTCCAACGGTACAACGCTTGGCTCGTCGGGCTAGAGAGACACTTCACTGCCGTCCTCGTCGGTCGTGCGCCGACTTTTGCGAGACTCGAAGATGCGCAGACAGTCCGCTCCGGCAGCACGTCGTCCCTGCGTGGCGGAACGTTTGGCCCCGGCGAGAAGTTCATTGCCACGGAGGCGATTCGGCAGATCATTGCTTCGGCGAAAACCGAGGTCCTGATCGTCGACAACTACACGTCGGCGGAGACGCTGTCGCTTCTCTACCCGTGCCAAGCGCTCGTTGTAGCAAGGGTCCTCACGGATACTATCAGCCCCGACTACTTGACCATGGCTACTCGATTTCGAGGCGAGCGCGGCGCGACATCCTTGGAGACGCGGAAGACGAAAGACAACCACGACCGCTACATCATTCTGGACGACGCGGTGTGCTACCACGTCGGCGCCACCATCAAGGACTTGGGAAAGAAGACCTTCAGCTACTCCCTCAAAGATGACGCCGCCGAGGTCGCCAAGATCAAGGCCGTGCTCGCTGCCTCGTGGGCGAGTGGGGTGGTGGTTCCCTGAGAGCGGAGGGACACGACCGGAGCGGCGGGCGCGGTCGAGGCTGTCGGCATCGTTGCCGTTCCGCCCCACTCCGCTCGGCCGCTACCGTCAGACAACGCGTTCGTCGTCGTCCTTTCGCGCGATCACGCTGTCGGTTCCCTTGTTGTCTCGATGACCATGAGCAGGGAAAGCAGGCGACGGCGCAGGCCCACCGCGTCGCGGCGCGCGAGCCAGCGCGCCTGCGCGTCGAGGAGCGCGCACAAGATCGGGTCGGCAGATGTCGTCGCTCCGTCAGCATCGATCGCGTCGATGCGCGAGGATGCACGAAGGTGCGGATCAGCAGTTCCGTCGACCGTCGACGATGCGCAAGGATGCGCGTCGTGCAAGTCCGCGGGATAATTTCCTAAACCGCAGGCCGCAGGTTCGATTCCTGCTGGGATCACGTCGTCAGCGGAGCGGCCGGATTGCTTCCCGCCGATTGCCTGCCGCTGTCCACCGCCTCGCCGGCGGGCCTCGCGTCGCGCGCGGGCGGCGCAGCGCAGCGCCGATCGACGCTCACGGGGCAGGGCTCGCCGCTGGCGCGACGCGTGGGTGACACGGTCCGCGAGGTCGGCGTCAACGCGCGAGCAACGCAGCGGTGGAGGCTGGTGCGACCGCGGTCGTCCCCGGCGCTTGCTACGCGAGGAGGTAGCAGACCGTCGTCTCGAGCCGGGCGGGGTCGTCGGACCAGTCGCCGTAGATCTCCCAGGAGATGCCGGCGAAGGTGCGGCCGGACTGGGCGCGCCAGGCGTCGAGGGCGGCGTGGGCGAGGTGGAGGTCGGCGTAGCTGCCGACGTGCACGGCCATCGCCACCTCGCCGGCGGGTGTCGACGCGGGCGCGACCTCGCCCTCGGCGTCGAACGTGCGCGTGACCTCGACGCCGAAGTCGCACTCGATCGGCGCGCCCCGCGTCGCGGGGTGGCGGTAGACGAAGACGTTGTGGCCGTCGCTGCGGAGGCCGGGGTGCGCCCGCAGGAAGGCCCAGACCCGATCGAGCGCCGGCCCCCACGCGGCGCCGACGCCGCCGGCGGGGACCTGGCGGTGCACCGCGGCCAGCGTGCGCGGGGCGACGTGCTGCACGGTGACGTTCATCGGCGCGACGCTATCACGCGGGTCGTCGGCGCTTCGACCTCCGGAAGCGGCGCCATTCGCGGTGCCGGACGCGTCGAGCCAGGGCGGGTCGGATCGCTGAGCGGGCGCGAAGGCCAGGCGAACGGAGTGGGGGTGCGGCAGCGGCGCGCGGTGCGGCGGGGGCCGGAACGTGGTCTGATCGGCGCGACGTGCCCGCCGCCGAAGACGAACAGGAGCTGATCGCCGCCGCGCGCGCGGGCGACCGCGAGGCGATCGACGAGCTGCTCGCGCGGTACGAGCAGCCGATCTATCGGTTCGGGTTGCGGATGTGCGGCGACGAGGAGTCGGCGCGCGAGGTGCTGCAGGAGACGATGATCGCCGCGTTCCGCCACCTGCCGGGGTTCCGCGGCGAGGCGGCGCTGTCGACGTGGCTCTACCAGATCGCGCGCAGCTTCTGCATCAAGGAGCGACGCGGGCAGCGGCCCGGCGCCGAGCTCGACGAGGAGCTGGCCGACCAGGCGCCGTCCCCCGACCGGCAGGCACACGCGAGAGAGATCGGCGCCGCGCTCTCGAAGGCGATCGCCGCGTTGCCCGCCGACCAGCGCGAGGTGCTCGTGCTCCGCGACGTCGAGGGGCTGTCCGCCGAGGAGGCGGCCGGCGTCGTCGGCATCGAGGTCGGCGCGCTCAAGAGCCGGCTTCATCGCGCGCGGATGGCGCTGCGGCAGACGCTGGTCGGCGTGCTCGACGCGCGGCAGACCGAGCCGTGCGTCGACCTCGCGCACGAGCTGTCGGCGTACGCCGGCGCCGACATCGACCAGGCGACCTGCGCGCGCATCGAGGCGCACCTGCAGCAGTGCGAGCGCTGCGCCGGCGCCTGCGACTCCCTCCGACGCACGGTCTCGCTGTGCCGCAGCATCCCGGGCGACCAGGTCCCGGCGCGGGTGCGCGACGCGGTGCGCGCGGCGATCCGCGACGCCGTCTCGGCCTGAATCCTTTCGGCGGGCCCCGGCTCTCACGGACAAAGGAGCCATCCGATGTGCAGACGTGTGCAGTGTCCCAGGTGCAAGCGCCCGACGTTCGCCGGCTGCGGCGCCCACGTCGAGGCGGTGCTCGGCGACGTGCCGCCGGAGCAGCGCTGCCGCTGCCGCGAGGCGCCGGCGCCCGAGCCGAAGCCGTGGAGGTGGCCGTGGCAGCGGGGATGAAGCGGACGCTGGCGATCGGGTACGACGCGGCGCTCGAGCGGCTGCCGGAGGCGCTGGCCGGCGAGGGCTTCGGCGTGCTGACACGCATCGACGTGCGCGACACGCTGAAGGCGAAGCTGGGCGTCGACGTCCGCCGCTACCAGATCCTCGGCGCGTGCAACCCGCCGCTCGCGCACCGCGCGCTGTCCGCCGAACCGGACATCGGCGTGATGCTTCCGTGCAACGTCGCCGTCTACGAGGAGGGCGAGCACGCGGTCGTCGTCGCGGTCGATCCGCTGGAGACGATCGCGGCCGGCAACGCCGCGCTGCGGCCGATCGCCGAGGACGTGCGCGCGCGCCTCGTGCGCGTGCTCGACCGCCTCGCGTGAGCCGCGTCAGTCGTAGAGGTGGATGCCCGAGGCCTGCAGGTTCCAGGTGCAGCCGAGGTCGTCGCCGTCGCCCATCGCCTGCGCCGTGCCGGTCAGCTCGTCGTTGAGCCAGCGGAGCTGGTGCGTGAGGAGCACGGGCCGGAGCGGATCGTCCGGGAAGGCGTGATCCTCGGTGACGAACGTCGCGCTGTCGGTGGTCACCGACTGGTCCTGCGGCTCGAGCGTGGCGCCGGTGAGCTCGATCGCCGGCGTGCCGCCGGTGTGGAAGGTGACGATCAGGTCGGCCGGGTGGAGCTCGCGGCAGCCGGCGGGCTGGACGTAGGCCTTGCGCGAGACGGTCCACCGCCCGTCGAGCAGCGGCGGGCCGTCGGCGGGCGCGCCGGTGAACGGCGGGGCTTCGCAGGCGGCCATGGCGGCGGCGGCGATGGCGGTCACGGCGGTCACGAGCGCGGGCACGACGCGCGGCATGCCCGGGGTACAGCAACGGCCGTGCCGCGGCGGAGGCGTGCGGAACCGCAGGGCCGGCGACCGGCGCGAACCGAGGCGCCGCGCGCGATCGCGACATGCCTGTCGTGGGGCCGGCGTCGAGGCCGCCGAGCCTGCCGCGGTCACGGCTTGCGGCGCACGATCGAGGCGGCGCCGGTGTCGGTGCCGAGGACGAGCAGGCCGACCGCGGCGTAGGCGAGGAAGACCACGCGCCGCGAGAGGACGATCGTCACGCCGAGGGTCGGCGAGCCGCCGAGCGCCGCCATCAGCGCCGCGGTGCCGCCCTCGCTCACGCCGAGGCCGAGCGGCACGACGTTCGACGCGGCGTTGATGAGGGTCCCGGCGCTGGCGAGGGCCGCCATCACGCCGAGGCTGGGCGGCTCGCCGTTGGCGTAGAGCACGAGCCAGGCGCCGACCCACATGAGCGCCTTCGACGGCAGCGCCCACAGGCCGGGCAGCCACGAGCGCAGGCCGTGCTCGCCGCGGGTGACGACGTCGAGGCGGCGCAGGCGCGCGCGCCAGATGTCGAACCGCTTGCGCGAGACGAGCCGCAGCGCGCGCAGCACGCGGATGGCGCTGGCGACGAGGCCGGCGCGCACGATCAGGCCGAGCGCGACGCCGACCGCGACCGCGGCGCCGGTGCCGATCCACAGCGTGCGCGCGATCCAGGCGGGCAGGGGGAGCGCCGCCGCGCAGATCGGCGCGCCGATGATGATGAACGACAGGTTGACCGCGACGTACGACAGGTTGAAGCGGACCACCGTCGCCACGGCGCGATCGGTGTCGGTGTGGCGCATGAGCATCGCGGCCTTGGTCGCCTCGCCGAGGCTGGCCAGCGGCGTGATGACGTTGATCGCGCGGCCGACGACCTGCGCCTCGAGGACGCGGAGGAAGCGCGGCCGCGGCGGGGCGGCGCCGAGGAAGCCGTGGAGGACCAGCGCGTCGCAGAGGGT